>JBAVVB010000249.1:0-3536 GCA_049697075.1 Nitrosotalea sp. | reverse complement strand
GTTGCAGTCTGAGCAAATGCAGAATGAGTTGTAAAGAAGGTCGACAATCCGATTGTCAGCCCAGCTATTATGATAATAAGCGATAATTTGGAACGCTTGTTCAGCATCATCAGTTATGGCTCATTTGCCGTGGATATATTAATCTAATTCTTACAAAGCCTCACTTTATTTTTTCAAAAAATAGGAAATCATGGGTGCGATCATCGTACGTTGTATTTGCTGTGTTGCAATATCTAGAATCAGCTAAAATCTTCAACCGGAAGATCTAACCTGTTTCCCCATTCGCCCCAAGAGCCAAGATATACCTTTACGTTTTTGAAGCCGAGTATTTTTAGTGCAACAAATGAGTTTGCTGCTCTATAGCCTCCTTGACAATAAGTTATGATCTCGTCATTTTTTGAGAATTGATATAACTTTGCAAGTTCTTCTAGCGATTTCATGGTACCATCTTTGTTGATGTTCAATGTCCAATCGGTGCTAACGGAATTTGGTATGTGACCCTTTCTTGCCGCACGCATGACTTTGCCTTCATATTCTTCTTTTGTTCTTGCATCAATTAGTTTTGCCTTGCCAAGGTTCTTCTTGATGTATTCAAAACCCGCTAGAATTTTCTTGTTAGTTTTGCCAGAGAACTTGGCTGGTCTGAAGCCGTTGGTCTTGGTTTCAATAGGCAATCCAAGACTCTGCCATTTCCTAAATCCGCCATTTAGTATGAATACATGAGGATGTGAAAAATACATCAAGAGCCAGACGCCCCGGGCTGCACTCATACCTGCAACATCGTCGTAAAACACTACAGTTTTTTGCTTTGTTACACCCATGAATGAAAATAGATTTTTCATCTGTTTCTCAAATGACTTGATACCGTCCTGTGTTGTGTCAAGCCAGTGATAGTAGAATAGATCAACGTTGACTGCCCCTGGAATATGCCCTTCTGAATATTCTTTGTAAGATCTGCAGTCAACTAGAATCAAGTTTGATTTTTGTATCATTTTCACAAGTTCTTCTGGAGACTTTAACATGAAAATTATCTAACACTTGCCAATGTAAATTCATTTCATTACCATCTTGTATCAACTGATACTGGCAAAACAGTGAGCCATGTAGAAAATTTGTCATATTTCTTGAAATTTCTATGCTATCAAATTATGTATTATAACTAGAAAAGTCATAATTTGTTACAATTCTTTCAAAATCGTAAATTCTTATATCTATGTAAAGTATGATACTATCACAAAATGAGAATCTTAAATCACAAATATATCAATTCCAAATTTAACGTGTCGTACAAAATTAATGGAAATTGATTAGTAAATGACAAAGTCAGGGACGGCCACTCCAAGGTTATCTGTTTATCAAACCTTCAAAACAAAAAATAAAGAGTTTACAGGTGAGGCCATGCGTCAACGTGGAATAATCATGCATCTTGCAGCGGAGACTCTGCCAACAAAAAAAACCAGGACTGCCATAGCACATAAACTTGCAGAAAGAAATGGAACCACTTGGCAGAATATTTATTCTGGGATCTTCAGGGATCTCGATGAGATCCTTTTACCATTAGGCATTGTTGAAGAATCTGGCAGACTTCCGATAAAACGAGGACCCAAGGCGCTTCAAGAGCAAGGAGTGCCATATTACAAATTAACGGAAGGAGGCTTGTTGGTTGCTGCATCTTTATCAGAAACGGGGGGAGAACGGCTGGGAATTATCAATGAATTTTTTGAGAAAAATTCTAATTCAAAAGACAAGGATCTAAAAAAGTCAGTTCTTACATTGCTTGATATTGCTCCAAATTTTGTTTCCTTGCTGCTAAGAAGATACATCGAGTCATACAGCGAGGGAAAAATAGACAGATTGATTCCGTTTGATAGCGATAGTGTAAAGAAGGCGCTAGATGAATCATTGATGATTCAACGCGAGCTATTGGAGGGGTTCTCATCACTGTCAGACACGGACAAGGAACCCATCATGAACTTCCTAAAGAAAGTAGGCTAGTCTCACGAATAATCAAAATCCTTTTCCAAAGGAGCTTGATAATGTTGATAAGGTTATCTAAAACTGAACATGGCGATTTGAACGGTATTGAGGCATAGGTGATTACGATGGACGATGAGTTAATTGAGCATGTATTGCACTTGATTGATGCAAAAAAAGGAGACAATGGTAGACTGACCTACATTCTAAATATGCTTCAAGAAGACAGGCCGTTGTACATCTCCGACAGAAAATACCTTGAATCATTGATCTCCATGTACATAGAACCATCTAAAAGAAAAGTTGTACGCCAACAATCTGTTGAAGAACTAAAAACAGAACTTACGCGAGTAAAACAAAGACTTGAAAGATATGAAAAGCGAGGATACAAAAAGGCAATTGGCAGAAAGGCTGTTTTCTTTTTTATTACATTTTTCTTTGGCTGGCATGCAATAGCACGACTGCTTGGGTATAGCACACTTGGCAGTAATCAAAATATCAACATGTATCTCTTTCCGCTATACCAGTTAAAGATGGTACTACCATCGCAGGTTACCACAATCATGGGGCAGTATGACCTCAGCGTAGCGCAGCTTGTTGTGTTTGTGTGGGGATTAATGATACTGACATGGATAATTCTTGGCTTTGTCTACTTGGTTAAATTCATGCGATCAAGATACAACCCTGCATTACAATAAGCTAGTTTGTAAAGTTGAAATTTTGTGTATAGTCACTGCCGCTAAACGCGGTCTTTACTGCATAATAGGCTGTTCCTGAAACGGTAATCTTTGCTGTTCCTTTTTCTAGATCAGACCAGATATTTGGATAGTTTCCAGTGTTTTCAATTACTGCGCTATTGCCCATATTTGACGAGGTTCCTGCTACAAGCGGATAGTAATTGGAACCTTCCCAGTTGTCGTCATATGATTGTCCTATCTGACCATATCCAATCACTGTTCCACCATCATAGATACTGTAAGTTATGTATTCAAGAATTACCGTAGTAGTGTTTGGATTTGTAACGTAAAAGTTGGTTTGCAGTGTTGCGGTTCTATCACTAGATGAGACAACCGAGGTTCCGTTATAGCTTATAGAAAGAGGTTTGATCTGAGCTGAGACTGCTGCAAGTGAGGTAGGAACGTTTGGGCCCTTTGGTACAAGACTTGTCATCATACCTGAACCCGGCAGAACAGCAAATGCTGCAATAACCACAATGACTACTGCAACTGCCACATAAAGTAAGATTTTTGCATCCAATGATATCCAATCGATCCAGTCTTCAATTAAACCTTTGAGTTGAAAACCCTTATAGTAAAAGTTTGAGGATCTAAATTTGTGCAATATCATCAAGCAGTAAGAATTGGCCAGGAACGATCAAGAAAATCACAGATGACTCTGTTTG
Source organism: Nitrosotalea sp. (assembly GCA_049697075.1). Taxonomy (GTDB): domain Archaea; phylum Thermoproteota; class Nitrososphaeria; order Nitrososphaerales; family Nitrosopumilaceae; genus Nitrosotalea. Next base: position 160 of record JBAVVB010000249.1, on the reverse strand, counting down.
AACATGCAGGTTTTGCAATGCTTACCCTTACAGTGAAAAGATCTCAGGGGACATTTGTCCCAGTTGGAGAAAAAGAATTTGTGTGCATTGCCCAAAAACCAGAGGGCTGGGTTGCAATCATTGTAGATGAAGAAGGGTATGCAAAAGCACAGTCAAAGGC
>JBAVVB010000248.1:0-2631 GCA_049697075.1 Nitrosotalea sp. | reverse complement strand
ATGAGCCCTTTTTCAAACCAGATTGGTCACCAGAAATAATGTTATCATCAAATTATGCGGCACATCTTTGTGCCTTTAGGAAACAGCTAATAACAGAAGTAGACGGTTTTTCTTCAGAGACAGATTTGTCTCAGGACTGGGATATGATACTCAAAGTGACAGAACGCAGCAAAAACGTGTATCACATACCAAAAGTACTCTATCATTGGAGAACGCTAGAAAATTCAGGGGCTTCAACTCCTTTTGCAAAGCCTTTTGTAGGAAATTCTCAAGTTGTTGCGGTAACAAATCACCTATTTAGGAAAAACATTGATGGCTACATGATTCATGGGCCCAGCAAGTATCTTGAATGCAAGATGCAGGTTACTACAGATATTTCTATAATCATCTCAATAGAAGACTCGGTAGACATCAAGGGGTATTTGGATAAAATTATGCAAAATACTTCATACCCATTACATGAAATAATCTTGGTTGGAAATAAAACTGTCAACATGCATGATCAGGAGATGAATTCAAACAATAACAAGATAAAATTTCATAAAAGTTCATCTGAGAGTTTATCAGACAAGTTAAACGAAGGAGCGTCACTAGCTTCTGGTGCATTACTTGTGTTTCTGAGTATGAAATTGGAACCTTTGACACCCAGATGGTTAGAAGAAATGGCAGGATGGTGTATGATTGAAGAAATTGGTTGCGTAGGCGTAAAAATCGTTGATGAGCGCGGAATTATAAAACATAGTGGAATAATATTTGACTCGAATGGAAATTCACATTATATTTTTGGCGGGGGGAAAGATGAAGTTGCTGTTTGGACACCCTTTGGGGCCCGAGAATGGTACAGAGATTTTAACGCAGTCACTGGAGAATGCATCATGATACGGAAAAATGTCTTTTCATCCTTAGGTGGTTTTAAAAACACTGACGAGTACGACCTAGATTTATGTCTCAGGCTCAGAGATAGGAATTTTCGCATAATGTATACTCCGCACTCAAAATTTCTACTCCACGGCAAATTAAAATTGCAAAGGCAAGTAGACATGAAAAAATATGCTTGTTTACAAAAGTCTGATTCCTATTACACACCAAATTTGGATGAAAATGATGTAACTAAATTGAAATAGGTAATAGTACATCAAGGGCGCATTAGTAAATGCTTTACACCCTTGGCATGTAAAAGTTGTCTTAATTTCTTAATTTATTTCTGGAATCTGATGATAAGTTTTAGAATATCTACACAGCTAGTTTTTATTAAATTTTGCAAGTATTTTCTATTTGAAATAAAACATTTTTGCATTCACTCATATTATGAATTTCCACAATAATTAAAAAAATCTAAACAGTCGTGGATCACAGTGAATGCCGTACTGTTTTGTCCAACCAAGTAAGCGCGACAAGTCTTCGCCTTTTGCCGCTTCTGGAAAAGCATCCTGTAGATCTTTTCTTTCATTATAGATCTCAAGAAGTATCTTAATTGCTAATTGTCTTTTATCTAATATTGAATAATCTTGTAGTCTTTCAAGTTCTGTTTTTGATTTACACAGTATTGCAATACTTTCATTTTCGACATTTTTAACATGTTCCTCTATAATATACGGATAATTCAAAAGTTTGTTTGTTTTTTCAAGGAAGTCAAAAAAAGTATCTTCGTCCCATACATGAAAGTGAATAGAATAATTTATCTTTTTTATCTGTTCTATTCTTTGTTTTTGTAATGAAGGCTCTACTATCTTGTCTACCAGTTCTACCCATTCCTGTACGTGATTATCATAAGATGATTCAGGACCATTCTTGTAATCTTGAAGTATATGTTCAAAAGTGGTTAATGGTCGATTCAAATCAAAAGTTTTATTCTTGTTAGGAACTGCATAAAAAAGTATACCGCCAAGCTTCAACCGGGATAAATGCACTTCTATAGATTTGATTGGATTTTGAGTATGTTCCAAAAAATGATTTGCTATAATAAAATCTTGGCTTCCCGGTGGGATTACATTTAGCTTTTCTCCATCGTCCAAAACGTCGACATTAGCTAATTTCTGACCTTTCAGTTCCTGATAATGAATGTTATACGCTGTTGGCACGTCAATTTTATCAATATAGATCACTTGAGCTTTTTCGGATATGGGAAGAGGGTTTTGAAGCGCGCCTATTTCAAGTCCTTTGCCAAGAATGTATTTTTTACTTAGTTCTCGCCTTACCTGAATTATATCCGACATTAAAGTCACAAAATAAGATTTTGCTTAAAAGTTTAGCTGCTTGATTTTGTTTTAAGATGAAAAGCCACACATTTGTTTTTATCAAATCAAAGAATCATTTCTAAAAAAAGATATATATCAATGCATAAGTGGAAATTCCCTAATGGGCGATTTGGATTACAATGAATATTACAGAAAATTTGATTTAGAAAGTGATCCTTGGACCGTTGTGGGCTGTCATCAGGAAACTGAAAAAACTAATTATGATGACAAATTAAGAATATTAAAGCAGTGTGGCCTACAAAAAAATTCTACTTTACTTGATGTAGGATGTGGAACCGGATTATTTATAAAATCATTAGAAAATTATCTGCAATCACCACAACAACAATTTGTTGGAGTTGATTTAGCTGATGATGCTGTAAAATATTGTATA
>JBAVVB010000247.1:0-3014 GCA_049697075.1 Nitrosotalea sp. | reverse complement strand
CTACCTGACTGTGTGGGTATTTGTATTATTCCATGTTGTATCATGTACTGAAGGCCCTGAACGAATTGGTTATCCCCAATCTGTCCCTGTGACCACCACTTTGCATTGTTTTTGATCCATGCTGGAATTACAGTAGTCTGAGCTGCGGTGGAACTAGTGGCGTTCATCACCATATTGGGCGGCGTTACGCTAGCTGTAGCGCTTGAGGAACTTGTGGTATTAGAACCTACAAATGATGGCAATGTATTGACTGTTATGTTTATGGAACCTGCTAAACTTTCGTCAGTGAGGCCAGATTCTGGTCCAGTTCCTGCAACATTGATTACGTAATTAACTGATGGGGGAGGCTGGGTCTCTATGAAGATCTGCTCGTCATCTCCTACCGCAGAGTAAATGTCAGTCCTTCCAATACTGTGGGCAAGAGAAGCAAGCTCGTGACCTTGATCATCCACAGTATAGATATCATAGTGCACGTCTGAGACTTTTTGAGTTGCGGAATACACCTGTTCAAACGATATCCTCCAGTCCATGGGACATCCCTGATGAGGTACAGATGGAGCGTAAAGATACTCTATGGCAACCGAATTAGAATCAGTGGTTTGGACATTATGAACAGAATCTGTATTAAAGTTCGGTGTTGGGCACTCTGGGCTTGATCCAAGCATTCCAGTTGATTGGACATCCAGAAATGCTGGTGGTTGTTGGCTGTTTCCATTTTCTAGCATGTTAAACTGAAACCCGATGGTGGGGGCTCCGCTTGTTTTAATTGCATACACTTTGGCCTTTACCGGATAGGGCAGTGTTGGGTCAGCCCAGATATAGCTGTCAATTCCGCTATCACGAAAAGTGATAGCAGATGCCTGGAATGTCCCTGCTGGAACGGTAACAGTTTGCATTCCCACTGAACCTATTGTGGCCTCACCGAAAAGTCCAGCACGGCCCCAGACCGGACTTAGTATATCAATAGGAGATGCTTGTGTTGAAAATGCATCAAGCCATCCCAAAGTAAGCTTGTAAAGGTTTGCATAATCTGCCATGTTAGGATCATAAGATACAGGATCAGGAGTGACAAGTCCTATTGTAACTATGCCTTTTTGGATTATGGAACCGTCATGTACCACCATCTCCAAATTAAGGCTGTTGCTTGTTTGGTTCTTAACCCAAAAATCCATCTCTACTAGCGCACCATTGTGCCAGTTTACGTCACCCAAGCTATACCTATAGTAATCACCTTGTTTTAGTCCCTCCCCTGGATACCACGTAGTAGCAAACGCGGCAGGCATTACAGAAACTAGGCCAGAAATTATAACCGCTGAGATAGCGAACATTACAAATGGAGATCTAAACTTCATTCGTTTTAAAAAGGTGTCAAACTATCAAATAAATCCATTACTTGTTCTCACATATTTTTAAGACGTGTTATTTGTAACCCAAATAATTTTTGTAATTACGATTTTAACAACAGACCTGAGAACGATGTACGGTTTTAAATATTTCCAAACACCACTAGCATTACAGGTCATCTCCATTAGTGAGATCTAAACTTTATGCCAGCCTTCCAAGTTGTCCTGTGCTTGGAAGGCTATACTCAATATTTCAATTAGCATTAGTTTTGAATTTTGTTGCATTATTGCAGTGTATACTGTAGGGATTTATTTCATGTTTTCAAATTCTATAACATGGTCGAGGTGGACATAATGTTACAGGTTAATGCTCCTTTTGAAAATATATGGAACATAATATCAAAAGTTGACAATGATCCAAATTATTGGAAAAGTATTATCAGTATCAAAAACATATCAAGAGATAGAAATACAGTAACACGCAAGATACACCTGTCAAATGGCAGTAAATGTCAACAGAAGATAACACTATTTCCAAAAGAAGGAATCCACATACAGTGGACTAAAGGCCCTATTGTTGGCACAAAGGATATCATGATTATAGACAACGGCAGTATTACAATTATCAGAATTCAAATAAATTATAACCTTAAAGTTGCAGGCGACAAATTCGCAAGTGTTTTAGAGGAATTACAATCTGAAGCAGAACATGTTTTACAGCTGATAAAAAAGCAGGCAGAGTGTCACAGATATTAATTACAAGAAAGTCATGGAACTAATATGAAATATAGTTTAGATAATCAGCATACCTGTACTGTTACTTTTAGATTAGATTCAAAAACACTGAAGAAATTAAAAAACTATGCTAATTTTGAGAACCATACTCTAAATGCAGTAGTCAATCAATTACTTTCACATGCTATTAACTGGGACATATGGTCAGCAAAAACAGGATGGGTTCCAGTCGAAGGATCAGTTCTTACAACCATTCTGGACAATCTAGATGAGGAAACAATCATAGCAATTGCAAAGATGGCTAGAAATACAATTGCAAGAGACATGTCTTTTTCCATGACTGGAAGTTTTGGAGTCCGTGAATGGGTAATCATCCTGAGGTTACGAGCAAAATCTGCAGGTTTTGGATTTAGTCAAATCGAGGGCAAAAACTTTGTGACATTTGTAATCAAACATGGAATGGGCATAAAATGCTCATTGCATTGGAAGACGTTTTATGAATATGGGTTCAGGCAGCTTGAGTGCCCCGTGACACTTGAGATTACAGAAAATACAGTAGTATACAAGATACCCAAAAAATACCTAGTCAATGCTGAAATTACATCTATAGAATAAAGATGTTTTTTGATGTCACTTTAAATTTTGTTTCATTATACCTTAGATAGCCTCTTCTGCTTTGACATTGAAATCTTCATCCAAATAAGAATTGATGCAACTGCTATACTGGCCGTAACCATGAGATAGGAAAAAATTGAGCCATAGCTTGTCAATACTGGAACGTTAAAGATGTAGGTTTCCAAGTTATCGTCTTTATCTATATTATAAAGATCCACTTTTAACACATGGTTTCCTGATTTGGCAAAAACATAGTCAAAGCTCCACGAATCCCCTTTGTGCAGTGCCGGAGGAATTGTATCTACAAGCTGATCGTTATAG
>JBAVVB010000246.1:0-3052 GCA_049697075.1 Nitrosotalea sp. | reverse complement strand
ATAGTATAAATTGTATTTTCTTTTGTGCTCACAGCTAGTACATCAGGCAACCCCACGCTGGGAGACCCCAATCTAAAGGCTTTCCAACCTTCAATAGAATTGAATCTTTTGACCAGAGTATCTTCCCAATTATATCCTCGTTGTCTCCTTGTTCTAGCGATTTTTTGATTCAACGACTTGACTGATTTTTTTGTCTCTTTTTGTACATTTTCCAACTGTTTGATACGCAATTGTCCCATTACCATAAATGTCATTATAAAACACTCTTCAGTAATAGACTAGCTGGTAATTCTAATAACACCAACTGACTATTTTCATTAAGTCCATGATTGCAGGACACCGTCATACCAAATATAATAACAAATAACCTCAGGATTAATATGTCGCAACAAGAATAAGACAAACATATCGTCACAAGATTCCTCCATTACATATCTAAAGTACAAAGGTTATGATGACCTTCTTAAAGTCATTTTATATTCATCCCAGTCCATGCTAGGAGCTGTTCCACTCATTTATCATGTTAACCAGAATAATCAAGATGTAATTTTTATTCAAACAGGAGCAATTGGCGGGATCGCGGTACACTATCTCATCATTTCAGAAAAACCAAAAAAGAAATTCATTGAACTAAAGCGTCTTACAGGAGATTTCACTTTCGTTGAAAAAATCGGTAGTGATAGTATGTCTCTTTATATTCCAATATTAGAATTAGAAAAGGTAACTCTCAAATTCCCATAGACTCCAAAACTAGTCACAATAATTAGAGGGATGAATTTATGAAAATGAGTAAATATTATAGATTCATGGTTTAAAGATTTTTAAATTTTTAATCTTTTTTTAACTTCTTAAATATGAATTTCTCACTACCATCATAATCACATTTTTCCAAAATCAAATTTTCGCCTATTTGCAATTCAGAAACATTTTGAATCATACCCATGATTCTTATCTGTCCTTCCAATTCAGCTATGCAGAAATACTCTCCGTTTCTGCAGGAATATTCTAATAATGTAGCATTACGTGAGACCTGTCTCCAGATTACCCCTCCAAAGCATTTGTTACAATATTCACTTGGAGGCCAAACAAGTTTTTTACACTTTGGACATTCACTACAAATGAAATTATTGTTCTTTAGTTCTTGTTCAAATCTATTCATGATTGCAATATTAGTACGGTGGAAGATGTTGCAGCTGCCGACATGTTATGAACTAATGCTGTCTTAGCCCCCTCAACTTGTCTTTTCCCAGATATTCCTTTAAGTTGTTGATACATCTCTATTGTTTGCGCTACCCCAGTAGCTCCTAATGGATGACCAGTACCAATTAATCCTCCTCGTGGATTAATTTTCCTGTTGTTTGTTTCATACAAATTCTTGACATAGGCAGACCCCTGTCCACGTTCTACCAGTCTCAAATCCTCTAGTGCCATTATCTCACATATACTAAAAGCGTCATGTAGTTCTGCCACATCTATGTCAGAGGGAGAACTATGAGACATCAGATATGCATCTGAAGATGCCATAGAGGTACTTTGCATTGAGGAGAGATCATTATTTTTTGTAAATCCAGCAGAAATAGATTTTTGCCCAATACCTTTTATCCACACCGGATCTTCAGTGAATTTTCCTATGATGTTTTCAGAAGCAAGTAAAATGGACGCAGCTCCACTACAGGGCATTGAACAATCCAATAGTCGAACATTATCGGTAAGACTCTTTGATTGCATAACATCTTCAAAAGAATAAGAGCGTTCAAAATAAGAATACGGATTATCTAATGCGTTACGATGGTTCTTGACTGAAACATGCGCAAGATCACCCAATGTAGTCCCATATTTTCGCATATGAGCACCTGTAAAAAGAGACGACCAATATATCGGATGTTTATACTGTCCTCTGGATTTATCCCACTCAAATACTAGACCTGGACTGTTACTTCTTTCGGCACCTACAACTAATGCAACATCGGCAAGTCCTGATGAAATGTATGCAAATGCAGACACTATACAATTCGTTCCAGAGTTACACAAACTCTCTACGGAGTGAGAAATTTTTGGTGAAATTCCTGATAATTCTGAAACTATGTTTGCCAGATATTTTTCATTATCATTAGTAGATGTTAGAACTACATCGATGTCTTTCTGAGTCAAGTTCCTAGTATTATCAAAAATGGGTTTGATAGATGAAACCATAAGTGATTCTAGTGAGATCTCATTCTTTGTGAATTTGGTCAGACCTGATGATGCAATACCTACTCTTCTCATGTCATATCATCCTCCAACGCAGAAACAAGTAATTTGAAAGACTCGACAACATCACCCACAGGATTGAACTGAAGTATGGGCAAATCCACTCCCACTCTTACATACTGGACTAGTTTTTTTTGTATGTCCTCAGAAGTCCCACACAATGCCAAAGAATCCACCATGGAATCAGAGACAAATTTGTAACTTTCACTTAGCCCTGTTTTTCCATACTCTTCAAATATTTCCCTGGTTTCTTTCTCATATCCATTCTTTGCCAAGAATTCCCTGTAGATTTTTCCTACAGATACATAAAATGCTATTGTCTTTTTTGCTCTCGTTATTGCTTTTTCGGTATCATTTGATACACATGTTATCAATTGACAAGCAACGTCAATTTTTTTCTTTTTTTGCATCATCATAATCATATTACGCATTTCATCCAAAGGTCTCAGATAGAATATGACTCCATCACCTATTTCCCATGCTAGTTCCACCATTTTTTCATTAACTGCAGCTAGATAAATCGGAATTTTGTTTCTTACTGGCTTTGTTAATAGATTAAAATTTCTAAGATGAAAAAACTCGCCGTGATAACTAACCTTATTTCCAGATATCACATGTCTTATTATCTCAACGTATTCGCGCATCCTTTGTAAAGGCTTTTTAAATTCTAAACCATGCCAATCTTCAACAATTGCCTTACTACTTGTCCCCAATCCCAGAATTAATCTTCCATTAGAAAGGGCATCGATTGTTACGGCATGCATTGCAACAAGTGAAGGAGTACGCGAATAAATGTTGATAA
>JBAVVB010000245.1:0-3383 GCA_049697075.1 Nitrosotalea sp. | reverse complement strand
CTAAATCTTAACGTAAACCACACCATTTTGTGTGCCGTAATAATTGTGGTTTTTTATACAATATTCATACTCTTCTCAGATGTTGAAAAATTTTCTTCCCAATTAATCAAGATTGATGTATTGTTTGTGCCGTTAATCATTGCAGTACATGTTCTTTCCTTGCTTGTTTGCAGCGTGCGGCAAAAAGTGCTATTGGATTTGTTGGACATAAAACTCTCCCTAAGGCAGAACATTTTATTTCAATTTGCAGGCTATTCCATGTCAATTACCCCAGGCGGTATAGGTGAGCTGATAAAATCTCATTTTCTTAAAAAAATTCATTCAAAAGATTATACAAAAACAATTCCTGTTGTTTTTGCAGAAAAGTACTACAACATGCTGGCCTCTGCCCTTGTAATTACGGTCATGCTATTTTTTAGGAATAATTTTGAGATCGAGGTAACCGTGGCAGTCATCTGGATTTTATTAATAGTGGCGCTTGTCATTATAAGAAGCCAAAAGGTCTTTCCCATGCGCAAGATTCCCCAAGTGTGGGTTTTAAAGAACGTACTAGAGAGTGTCTCAAGTTTTTCCAAAACTCTGGTTACCCTGTCAGAAAAAAAGATTTTCATAAAGTGTTTCTTCTTGGGAACAGTTGCAGTCCTTGCAGATGCAGTTGCAATTTATCTTTGTTTTTTGGCTTTTAATATCAATTATAATTTCATAGATTCCACTTTGTTTGTCATTACTTCGTTAACGGTAGGCGCCATATCTTTTCTGCCCGGCGGAATAGGGGTAACAGAGCTTAGCATGACGGCTTTGTTGGTCAAATCAGGCATCATTTTTTCTGCCGCCTTGGCCCTTACCATATTCATTAGATTTATGATCACGTGGTCAACTGTTGTAATTGGCTTTATCGCACTTAGATTTACAATGAAAAGTAAATCATCTACATAGTACAGATACTATACGAGATTTTTTTCTAGGTCAATCTAATATCTTTCATAAATTTTGCTTCTGTGGCCCACCTGAACTATGAATATGACTATCTTTTGCTCTTCTAAACTCAGTATTACTCTATAATTTCCGACGCGCAGTTTTCTTAAATTAAGGCCTTGTAGTTTTTCTGTAAACAGATATGGATCACCTACAATTTCATCGAGTTTTGTGACTATTTGTTGTGCAATATTTTTATTTGATTTGGAGATTTTTTCAAGTTGGTTTTTAGCAGTTTTTGACCACTTGATATCCCAAGTCATTTCTTCAAAAATTTATTTCAGACCTAGTCTTCGTTTCACGTCTTTATGTGAATAGACTTTGCCTGCCTTGATTTCAGCCAGTGATTTTTCTATATTTTTTATTGTTTGTTGACTGAGTTCCCCCTTGTCTTGCTGTGACACGATATGGATCATCCTGGCAAGCACTTCATTGTAAGTTTCGCGAGGATGGTTCTTCAATTTATCAAGGTGTTCTTTGATTTCTTTTTCGATTTGTATGCTGGTTGGCATTGTATCCTCTATAGTGTTCTATAGTACTCTATAATATAAAAACGTGATCAAAAAGAGAAATCATACCATTTTAAAAGTCAAACAGGCAAGCTTGAGGCTAACACCCTTAGACGGATTTTCAATTTTTCAGCCTACGCCTGCGATACCAAGTCCTTTGGGTTCTTGTTGAACTTTGAAACAATGTACTGTACTTTGTCATCGCCTTCTGGCAGAGGATTTGCACACCTGCCACATTTTGGAAGGGTTACTATTGCATCGTAATCTATCTCACCTATGAACCTGTCACACTGAGAGCAACGGACAGATTTTTTGTCATATATGTTCATGGCGTACTATAATACGTCATCTCTCCTAATAAGGGGGATCGTCATTATCATGAACAGCACCGCCGCAAATCAAAATAACTAGATGATGCTAAAAGCGAACGTCAGATGATAAAAAAGAAGACAGGTACCAAGAGGCCAAAGAATGCAAAAAATACAGGTGCAAGTAACAGCACTAAAAAAAACACTGCAGCAAGAAACAAGGGCGCAAGAAAAAGACAAGGCATGGACCCTGACAGGCTTGCGCTCTCAAAAAATGATATTTTAGAGTTCTGCGACAGGGTGCTAAAAAAGTGGCAGCAGGATCCGGCACCTAATTCTAGAAATATTCCTGCAATGTTTGCAGTAAGAACCGGCGTACTCTTCTCCGATGAAACATCGCTCCAAGCAATCTGGTCTGAGATCATCTCATGGGTGTATCAATTGCTGTACGAAAATGCACAGGCACAGGCAAGACATGAGAACCAAGAGTGGGCAAAGACGTTTGCCAAGATAAAGAACAAAGAATAAGCAACCAAAAAACGCCTGTTTAGCTTTTAATCTAGTAATTTGAGAGACATTAAGTTATTTGCTTAACTTACGCTCTACCATCCATGTTTTGCATCTTTTTCTCTGACAAGGTGGTGTTTAAGGCAATCTGGTCTGAGAGGTTCTGTCAAATCTGCGGTTGAACATATCGTACCGAGACTAACTTGCTTCCATCTACTTCAAGGATTAGCGGCTGTAAGGTTTCCACGTTCCTCTTCACCGCTTCAACTGGAAGCCCTCTAGGATGGCAAAACCTACTCCACCCCTTGCAAGCGACATTCATGGACGCAACTACGTCACGGTCCATTGATCTCTTGCAATTATTGCACCATAATTTTCTTCTGCGTAGTCTGTCCTCTTGGGTTCTATCCCCGCATATTGGACAGAGCTGGCTGGTGCGTCTTGGATCTACAAACTGTATCTGAATTCCTTCCCATGATGCCTTGTACTGTATCTGTCTCTGCAACTCGTAAAATGACCAAGAGTTTAGTTTGCGTCTGAATCTCTTTCCTTGACCATTACCTTTTCGATACAATTTACGAATTCCTTTTAGATCCTCAAAAGCAATCATTGCCTTTGACTCTTTGGCTCTACTCACAATATCCTTTGATATTTTATGCAGATACTGTTGTATCCGTCTTGACTGCCTGTTCCTTCTCTGTGCAAAGAACTTGTTTTTAACTCTCCCGTCATGTCTTCTAAATGACGCTCTTACAAACTGGGAATTTTCCTTGATTGACAGTAACTTGCCAGTCTTGTACATGATAGAGGCTGTAGAAGTTGATATAGTTACATTTCGTAGGTTCCTGTCTATTCCAATCATGTTTTCTGGAATGATTTCATTTACCTCTTTTCTTACTGAAATGGACAATGAGTTTGGGGTGATTGTAAACGACCTTAGTCTGACATCCTCCTCTGCGAGCTTTTTCATGGTATGTTCATTTAGTATAACATTGAGGTAGTTTCTGCTCCTATTGGAATTGACAACAACATTCCGTTAACCTTGAATCCATAACATGACACCAAGTATGGTCTTCTTACATAA
>JBAVVB010000244.1:0-3590 GCA_049697075.1 Nitrosotalea sp. | reverse complement strand
GTATATCATGGATGCATATCTTGAAGAAGAGTTGTATGACCTGATGACTTTTTGCATGCAAAATGCATCAACGACTCCTGATTATGATTCCAAGAAAGAGAGAATTCATGAAATAGGCAAGGAGATTCACAGTGATGGGGGAGCAGATGCAATGGAGAACATGTATTTTGCGATACAAAACAGGATAAAAGAAGAGATTCAGAAAGACGCCAAGCTCTATCGCTCATGGTGGAATGACATCACAGACGAATGGAAGTATTAGATTAATCAGTTAGATACTCTGTAGCGTGATGCCAATTATCTCAATTAGTTTTGAGTACACAGTCCAGTAGGACTTGATAGACCTGCCTGGTTATTTTCGCACATGTTGTTGTCATACGTATTGCCAATACTATTAGAATCAGCTAAAAATCCAAGATGGTTATTTGTTTTGGCATCATTGTTGGCAAGATTGTTGTTTGTACTTACAAGTAGCAGATATCCCACCATACCATTGTCAGCAGAGATGTTATTTTCAAGATTTACTCCAGTGCTTCCAAAAAGTGCAAAGCCACTGTAATTATTTCCTACGGCTTGGCTATTTTCCAGCATATCGCCAGAGCTTGAGCTAATTATAAAACCGTCCTGTAAATTTTCATATGAGTTATCATTTTCAAATGTGGTATTATTAGATCCAGTCAGTGCAACAAAGCCAGCTTTTGCATTTCCGCTTGAGAGATTATTATCAAGTTGATTCTTGTCGGAGTTTGACTCTATGATAAACCCATAGCCTCCATTGTGTGCAGCTTCTCCATTGATTAGTTGGTTGTTATTTGAATTTGACATTATGTCAAATCCATAGTTACCGTTATTGTCTGCCTTGTCAGAGATCAGATTATTATTTGAGGAACCGGATCGTATCACAAAGCCGTTGTTAAAGTACATTACATGGCAATTCTTTACTGTTACACCATTTGCATTCACGAGTGTTATGCCGTTAAGGCCAGTCAGACCATTAGGAGAAGAAACTGGTCCTGTTATGGTGTGCCCCGCACAGTCCAGAACGATATTGTTAGCGCCAATCGATATGCCATCCGTACCGCTATCCATGCAATTAAGGTCGGCCCCAAGAGTTACCGATTGGGTAATTGTCTGGCCGCACGCAAGGGTTTGTGCGTTTGCGTGGTATACTGGACTTGCGGTAACAACAAGCGCCAAAATAGCAAACATTGGAAGAATGAGAATTTTTTTCATGCTACGCGATAATTTAGGATGAGCGTCCTATAAAGATTCATGATTTTCAGAATCAATATTTAAAAAGATCTTTGCAAGTTCTTGCAATCACACATTACTAATTTTGATTTTAAATCTATAGTTTTGACAATATTTTTGCAACGCTGGCACCAATCATTTTGACTTGCTCTTCTTGTTTTTTGTCATTTAGTGTTCCATCCGCATTGAAGGCTTCGTGAGCTTTTCCAATAGCAACCTGGTCTGGCATGACAAGTATTCCTATATTTCCAAGTATGGATCTAACATGAACTAGTCCTCTAAGACCACCTAGTCCTCCAGGAGAAGCGCTCATGATGCCTGCAACTTTACCTTTAAAACAAACCAAACTAGGTTCTCCTTCAGACTGGCGTGATGTCCAATCAATCGCATTTTTGAAAACAGCCGAGACAGAGCTATTGTATTCAGGTGAAGAGATTAGAAAACCTTGATGTGTCAACATCACATCCTTTAGCTTACGCGCATTAGGAGGCAGTCCTTCTTTTTGTTCCAAATCCCCATCATAAAGCGGCATCGGAAAATCTCTAAGATCGATCACAGTTACATCAGCACCTGCTTCTGTTGCACCAGTTGCTGCTATCCTGACTAGTTTTTTATTAAATGAATCAGTACGGGTACTTCCTGCAAATGCAAGGATTTTGGGTTTTGGCGTCATGATATAATCTACTGATATGTACTGTCAAGGTGTAGGACATAAATCCTATCACTTGAATTGACCACATCGACTACCAATTGCTACTGTCTAGATGGTTACAAAAGTTGAATACCGTGGGCTCTCCTATGAGTCAACAATTCTTCTTCGTTTGAAACTACATATCCGCACATCTCACATCTAAGAAAACCAAAGTCTTCAATTGGTACTTCTTTTGCCAATAAGAAATTTGTAGGATCTATGTTGCGTACTTTGTAACCCAGTCGCTTTGTTTCTACAAGAAAGGATTTCAGGATTTGCTCCACATTTGCTGCATTTACCATCACCGAGGATTCTTCAATCTTTGCCTCAATGTGGTGATTCTTTAAATAATTTACCAGATCCACTGCGATTTCGCCATCATTTGCACAATCTATTATTATCATGATATAATTTCAAGACTGGTGTTCTCAATATGTCTTGCTAGAAAACATCTGGAAATTTGCGGTGTAGTTTCAAACTAGTTAATGCTCATACCATAAGGAACAAACTCTTACAGGTCTGAACCGGTTCGAATCCTGTAAAGGTTCCTTATCTTCATCTCTGAGAACACCATTCTATCTTACAACCATTACGGGACAGCTGGCATGATGCATCACCTTTTGTGAAACACTACCGATTAACAATTCTTGAAAAGATGACCTGCCCCTTGTTCCCATAATGATAAGATCATAACTTTTTGCTTTTGCTAGTTCAATTATGACCTTGGCAGGATCGCCCTGCATTATCGTTATTTGCATGGATATGTTATTTTTTGCAGCTTCAATCCTGTATTCTTCTAGCATTTTCATGGCCTTGTCTTTGAGATCCTCAATTATCTCAAATGTATTGGCGCTGTCACCCCCTACCTCACATTGTACCACATGAACAAGATCTAGCTTTGAATTACATTTTTGAGCAAGATAGATTGCTTGTCGAAATGCTTTATTCGCCGATTCTGAACCGTCCACTGCTACCAGTATGTTTGAGAACATCGGATTGGTACGCGGCGGTGGCTAATATTGTTGATCTTATTTACAGATATGATTCAGGTATTTTTGTGCAATCCCGTCATGCACGATGTGCTTTGCCCCTATTCTGTTATCATACAGCATCTTTCTCAAGATTGCCTTGCTCACATCATCCATGGACGGTTAATAGCTCCAAAAGTTTGTTATAAGCATTATGTAAATAATTACACAATGATGTGTAATTATATTAATAATATACCAGTATAACATACTGTGATATAATATTGAGAAAAACACCAGTTTCTAAAAATAAAGCATTGCAAATAGGCCCGTTAGAAAGCGTATTTCCCGGAAGCACGTCAAAGATCTTGGATTTTCTTTCAACTTTCAAGGACTGGGATTACTCTGTCTCTGACATTGCCAAGAACTCTGGAGTCTCCTTCAAAACAGCCTTGAACGAAATAAAGAATCTTGAACAACAAGAAGTGGTATCAAGGACAAGGACCGTAGGAAAAGCCATAATGTACAAGCTAAACCTAGGTTCAAAGCAAGGATTCCATATTGATAAGCTAGTTTTTGAGATTGGAAAAAAGAGAGCTCTTGAATCAGCAGAGATTAGAAAAAAGACTTCAAAAATTGCCGCAAAATAGACCGCTGGCTCCTTCTAGCAATGGTGTGAG
>JBAVVB010000243.1:0-3085 GCA_049697075.1 Nitrosotalea sp. | reverse complement strand
TTCACTATTGATGGAACCCCAATACCTGGTCCATCTAGCATGGTTGAGACTGGCATTGACACCGGTCAATTCTTACTTCAACTCACTCTACCCTCTTCTGTCAATGGACAACCACTGCAAAATGGAGATGTGGTGCTTATGACATATCACGAACCTGCCGATTATTCTGGGAATCCACAAACAATAACGCAATCAGTAGTTCTAAGCTCTACCCCATCAACCATTCAATCACCAATGCCATCGACTGTACCGTCATCACCTCAATCAACCGTGCCATTAAATCCAGTAGGACAGCCCTCGCAACAAAGCGTAAACATTGGACAGTATTTCACACTTCAAGTTTATGCCCCCAATTATAATTTGGATTCAGAAGTTCCAGATGACATACCACTAAGCTTGGTTCAAGTTAACATGGCTGGGGTGAGTACCACGCTTGCAGATTCTGCATTTGAGACAAGCACTGGTACTCTAAGAGAGACTGGTCCAAACACTAACACTTTTGCGGCCACCTTTAAGATACCACGAGCAATTGATGGTTTTCCAGTTGAGATTGGCTCTACTATGGAATTTACATTTGAAGATAATTCAGAATCAATACCTTCTGAATCTAGCATATTTGTAACAATTGGCACGCAAAATCAAAATCCTACACCGACAGCGCCAAGTGTTCCAGTGTCTAACAGTATCGTTGTTCAAACTACAAGTAACTCTGGAACTAGTGTTGACTTTCTCAACTCTGCTGTGCTTCAAGGACTGGTAGATCCTGTTTGTTATCCCTCGTCTGGCTCTCTCTTTCCTATTGGAACGACAACAGTTACCTGCTCTGCAATAAACCAAGGAGGTAATTCTGTTCTAAAATCATTTTCTGTGACAGTAAGCCATGAAAGTAATTTTATACCTTCGTGGGTGAAAAACTTGACAGGCTTTTGGTGTAATGGAAGTATACAAGACAGTGACTTTGAGGCCGCAATTCAATTCCTTAATTCAAATAAAATGATCTCTGTACCTCAATCACAAAACCAAAGCTCATCAATTGATAAATTAGATATTTGCTCGTGGGCTGAAGGAAAAATCACTGACGATGAGGTTGCAACATTATTTTACCCACTCCTCCGATAGGATTTAATTCTGCAGTCTTGAATGTCTATCAATGAAGGCCACTTTTGGAGCTGGATGTTTTTGGTGCGTTGAGCACGAATTCAGAAAGATAAAGGGTGTGACATCGACATCTGTGGGATATATGGGAGGAAACCTAAATAATCCAACATATGAGGATGTCTGCTCGGACCAAACCGGACATGCAGAAGTAGTTCAGGTTGAGTTTGACCCGTCTGTTATATCATATGCTGAGATCCTAAATGTTTTTTGGCATTGTCATGATCCTACATCCATGAACCGACAAGGTCCAGATGTGGGTACTCAGTATAGGTCAGTAATCTTCTGCCATGACCAAGATCAAGAAAAAACAGCCACACAATCAAAGGAACAACTTCAAAATTCCGAAAAACCAGGGAAAAAAATTGTAACTGAGATACTACATGCACCAGAATTCTACAAGGCAGAAGAATATCATCATCAATACTATGCAAAATGCTGTATCGTATAACCGTCATTAAAAAGTTATTTTCTAAATGAATTTTGTAATTACCTTAAATCTAAAGCCAGATCTATTTTATATCTCAGTTGTTATTTGTTCTATACTTGAATTGGAAACGACTTGGGAGGCTACTCCTATTTTTTGGATTGATTGGTATGGGGGCATTCATCTTTCTCAATATGGATCTTGCACATCGTAAAAGAGATCTCTATTTTCTATTTGTACTGTCGCTAGTATTCTTCATATCTGGATGGGTTGGACTTTTCAGATACTCTAGATTCTGGACAATGTTGGAATAAAAATTCCGGCGTTTTCTACAATGCCTTTTGTTGATAATATTCTAGTACATCCTAATAAGGCAAAATTCCCTTACTAATGATAATGCAAAGACGTCCTTCCGGTGTAACGGTTCTAAGTGTCATGTCTATAGTTGCAGCCGTGCTTATGATAATCAATGGCTCCATGTCAGCTTTGTTTGCACCGCTCCAAAAAATGCCAGAGTTTGGCATCATGGGAATGCAATTGCAAATGCCTTGGCATTTAGGCGCCCAGTTCATTTATGGTACAGGGGTCATAATGTTCGTTGCAGGAATATTTTCTTTCTTTGTTTGGTTATTTCATCCAAATCATTTCGTAATTGCTGTCATAATGTTCGTCATAGGAATATCTTCTTTCTTTGTAGCGTATGGATTGTTGAAAGGATATCAATGGGCAAGGATCAGTATGATTGTTTTTGCAAGTGTTGGCATAGGAATATTTGCAATAGTGGCTGCACTGTTTCATATTGTCGAGGTTGTAAACTTGATAATTAACGGAATTATCATATTCTATCTATTTAGGCCAATGTTAGAGCGTACTTTGGAAGCGTACCAGCTTCTATGTCAACAACCCCATTATATTGATAATAAATGGATGAATTAAAATTTAATTCAAAATTTTTTAAATGAATTCTTAAATATAATGGAATTCATTATATAATATGTTCATAAAGCCACCAAAAATGGCTTAACATAGCGTGGCCCTGCAGGAACTGTTATGCGAACCAAGCGCAAAGGCGCTGTTCAAAGGGAGGTAATCTCCAAGTGTCCTGCACTTGCGGGCCACGCCTTTATCTCAATATCTAGAGCTTGGGCGCGTTCGTTTGGCAAAGATCAATATTGCTATGACTATACCGCCTGCGCCACCAACTCCTGCAATCACTAGAACTACAAAAATTGATGCGTATAGACTAAGTGTTGTTATATTGAATTCGTATAATTCTGTATTTCCAGTATTAGGATCAAAAATCTCAGTTCTAAATACGTGATTTCCGGGTTCTTGGAATGTGTAATCTATGTCAAATGCTCCAGAGTAATCACTTGGAGGAAATTCTTTCATTAAATTGTCGTTATAATATATTTCCAAACCCATCCTAATTTTATCAACTTGGTTGCCGTTCTGGTCTAATACCAGAAAGTGAATCTTTGTGTCACCTCCTACGTTAGGTAC
>JBAVVB010000242.1:0-2481 GCA_049697075.1 Nitrosotalea sp. | reverse complement strand
TCAATCCTTCCCTGATATCCAATGAAACCTTCTTGATTAGATTTACAATCTGTTATAAGCCTTTCTTGGGTCAGATAGATTTTTTGCAATTTCTATTGCATCACAAGTTGCTTTAACATTATGAGTTCTGACAATGTTTGCTCCGTTTAGAACTGCAATGATTTCTGCTGCAAGAGATCCATAAAGTCTCTTGTCAGGATCTTTCTCATTTAACAAAGATCCTATGAATGACTTTCTTGAAACGGAAACAAGAAGAGGATATCCAAGTTTGATCAATGAAAGATTTCGAATAATGTCAATGTCCCTTTTGAGCCAACCTGAATTTATTTTAGTGAACAACATTCCCTTGGCATTTTTTCTAAAAAATCCTATTGCTGGGTCTACTACAATCTTGTTTTTTGATATTCCAGATTTTTTTGCGATCGATATGCTTTTTGTAAGTAGATTTCTTGCCTGTGTTACTTGATTTCCGGTTATTGGTTGTTTACTAAAAGCGCAAACTATGACTGACGGACGGTATTTTTCCAGTATAACTGTCAGGTTCTGGTCATGTTGTAATCCTGTAACATCATTTAGAATTTCAACGCCAAGTTCAAAGGCTTTCTTGGCAACATTTGCTCTGCAAGTGTCTATCGAGATTGGCAGTTTGGAGATCTTTTGGATAGCAGAAATTGCCTTTGTGATCCTGTCAATCTCGATCTTTTCTGGTACCAAAGTCTTCAGGTATGGAGCAGTAGACATGCCCCCTATGTCAATGAAATCTGCACCATCTTCTTCCATCTGCTTTGCAATTTTAGCAATCTCTTTTGGTTCTGTGTATACTGATTTTTTGTAAAACGATTCTGGACTGGTATTAATTATACCCATTATTCTTGTGGGGTTTGAATTCCCTACAGGTACAGGGCCAAGTTTGTTCATATGGTTTATGATTAGCTCATGTACATTTAGACTTACATGAAGCTATGCGGGTGGGAACAAAAATACAGAGAGATTTTGCATGAATTTGATTTTGACAAAAAAGATGATACACGTGCGGCCAAGCTCCTAAACCTACTTGTTGAGACTAGGTTTCCTTTGAACAAGTTAGATCGTAAGATAAAAAACAAAGCAGTATTCATTATTGGGGCTGGGCCATCACTTTCTTCATCCATTCCATCCATTAAGAAATTCAAAAAGGCTACAAAGATTGTTGCAGATGGCGCTACAAGAGCTTTGATCGAGAATGGAATTAAACCTGACATAGTAGTAACCGACCTTGATGGGAATCTAGAGTATCTCAAAAAAGCTTCCAAAATGAATGCCATAATGGTGGTACATTCTCATGGAGATAATATCGGTGTACTTCCCATTGCTTCACTGTTTAGAAACTGCATAGGTACATCAGAAGGAAAACCGTTTGATAAGATCAAAAATTTTGGCGGATTCACAGATGGCGATAGATGCGTCTTTCTTGCCAGATATTTTGGCGCAAAAAGAATCATCTTGTTTGGCATGGATTTTGGGAATACAGTAGGGGCTTATTCCAAGGAAGGAAGATACGACAAGACAGTAAAACTGCAAAAACTCAGAAAAGCAAGATCTCTTTTGGAGTGGCTTGCGTCAAAAGATAGACGTGAACTCTATACCACTTCTGAGCCTATAAGGGGATTCCAAGAGATTTCATTTGTAGATCTTCAAGAGTTGGTCAGAGAATAGAGTTTGTTTTAATATTTATTATCGTTCATCAATAGACAAGATATGGACTATAATTCGGAGGAGGAGATTCGCAATATCTTGGAGTTGCGAGAATGGATCTCAGACGAGATAGACAAACGCAAAAAAGAGATGGAGCGATTAACACAGAATCTTCGAATTTTAGATTCACTGGTAAAACAGTCAAGTTTTAGCAAGGCATCACATCTTGCACCATCACCACCTCCAGCTAGAACATTGAATCAACAGTCAGTGCAAGAGACAGCTGATGTAATTCCAATGAAAGCACCTGATAATCAAATAATAGCAAATGCACACGTCACACCAGATGAGCTTGTAATTATACCATCAGAGGACGTATCACTTGACGTTGAGACACAACCATTCAAGTCATTTTTCTTGGGAAAAATAATTGGCAACATGGAAAGTCAAGACAGTTCTGATGTTAAAAATGGCAAGATCCCACAAGGTTCTTCCATAAGCTACATGATAAACAAGGAGGGAAGCAGAATCAGGGAGATTCTGATTAAAAATTATCGACAAAAGGAGAGAGCAAATGAGATCATTAATACTGCAACATGGTCATTCTCACGAATGATAGAAAATTCAAAAAAGTGAATCTATGGACAAGATAATCGTTCTAGATTTTGGTTCGCAGTATAGTCACCTAATCTGCAGGCGAATTCGCGAATTTTCAGTATATGCTGAGCTGGTACCATACAATATCTCACTTGAAGAACTAAAAAAGATGAATCCAAAGGGAGTTGTTTTTAGTGGAGGACCTGCTAG
>JBAVVB010000241.1:0-4225 GCA_049697075.1 Nitrosotalea sp. | reverse complement strand
CTGTAATGCACCCGCAAAGGGAGTAATTTTCATATAACAGCGTTATAATATTGCGGTTAAATAGTGTTCGAATTTTAGCTTGGACTAATTTGGTTTGTCTCATGAATTAGAAAAACAATTTGCAACTTTTTGCCAAGATAAAACAAGACTGGATGTTGGATCATAAAAGATAAATGCTAAAATCTGATCACAGAAAACCTCAATGAAAGGAAAAGCGGTTTTAGCTTTCTCTGGCGGATTGGACACATCCGTCGTCGTAAAATATCTACAAGAAAAACACGGACTAGATGTTGTTACCATTACAGTTGATGTCGGACAAGGCGACGATCTGAAAAAGATTGCAGCAAAGGCAAAAAAACTTGGAGCAATAAGGCACTATAACATTGATGCAAGAAGTGAATTTGTAAATGACTTTATTTTACCAGCAATCAAAGCAAATGCGCTATACCAAAAAAAATATTGTCTTGCAACTGCTCTTGCACGACCACTTATTGCGCAAAAAGTTGTAGAGATTGCCAAAAAAGAAAATGCGGCGGCTCTGGCTCATGGATGCACTGGAAAAGGAAACGACCAAGTGCGATTTGATGTCACCATGCGATCAGGCTCTACTCTACCAATCATAGCTCCCATCAGAGATCTCAACCTTACTCGCGATGTAGAATTAAAATTTGCAAAAAAACACAGAATACAGATTGATACTGCAGCAAAAAGGTTCAGCATAGACCAAAACCTATGGGGACGAGCAATTGAGGGCGGAGAGATGGAAGATGCATATGCAGAGCCTCCAGATGATGCATTCATCTGGGTCAAGACAAAGAACCTGCCAGACAAGCCACAGTACTTGGAAGTCAAGTTTAGCCAAGGAGTACCGGTTGCAGTAGATGGCAAAAGCCTAAAACCAATTGAATTGATCGAGTACATCAACAAAAAGGCCGGAGCATCAGGTGTTGGAATAGTTGATCACATAGAAGACAGAGTCGTTGGAATAAAATCTCGTGAAGTATATGAAACTCCGGCTGCTCTGTGCCTAATTGAGGCACATACAGATCTAGAAAAAATGGTTCTCACAAAACATGAATTAAAATTCAAAGCAATGGTTGATTCAGAATGGTCATGGTTGGCATATTCTGGACTCTGGCAAGATCCTCTCAAAACCGATTTAGATATGTTTATCAATGCGTCCCAAAAAAGGGTTAGCGGAACTGTAAAACTCAAAATGTTCAAAGGAAGTCTTAGAGTTGTTGGGAGAAAATCAGATTATTCATTGTATAGTCATGACTTGGCAACATATGGTTCAGGTTCCACTTTCGACCAGACTCTTGCAAAAGGGTTTGTAGAATTGTGGGGACTTCAATCAACAGAAGCTAATAAATTACTAAAAAAGAGGTGAATGATCAAAGAATGAATTGCCCAGAATGTGATGCAAATTTAAAAATTCCTGACGACGCAAGTGTTGGAGAAATAGTATCTTGTCCTGATTGCGGTGCAGATTTCGAGATTGCTTCAAAGAACGGTAACGTGTGCGAATTAAAGCATGCTGAAAAAGTCGGCGAAGATTGGGGAGAGTAAATGCCCAAGGTCCGTATCGTGTTCGATAGAGTAAGGCTAGAGGAAAAAATGCTAGAGGAAAAAGCAATTGAGCTTGGACATGATACAAAGATGATAGACGCAAAGATAACAAACGTTAGTACAGAAAGCAAGAAAAGCGATTTTGATTTTGGGGACGTAGTACTAGAAAGGTGCGTCAGTTATTTTCGAGGCCTGCATTTTACAGCATGTCTAGAGTTTCTTGATGTTCCAGTATTCAACAAGTTTGAGGTTGCCAACAATTGTGGAAACAAGATGTTGACATCTCTCCTGTTAAAGAAACATAACGTTCCCACTCCAAAAACCTACTTTTCATTTTCATCCGAGTCGGCAGCAGAGACACTTGACAAGCAAGGGTACCCACTTGTCATAAAACCAATCATAGGAAGTTGGGGAAGGGGTGTGATACTGCTAAAGGACAGAGAGACAGCTGATGCAATTTTTGAGGTAAGAGAGCTAACCGATGGTCCACTTGACAGAATATTCTATCTGCAAGAGGCAATAAAGAGGCCCCCAAGGGACATACGCGCAATTGCTGTTGGAGATCAGGTAGTAGCCGCAATGTACCGAACCTCAACTGTGGGTGGATTTAAGACAAACATTGCTCTTGGCGCAGAACCTGTGCCTTGTGAGATAACCAAAGAACTTGAAGATGTGTGTATGAAAGCATCAAAAGCCGTAGGTGGAGGAATTCTCGGAATTGACGTAATGGAAGACGAGAAAAGAGGATTTGTGGTTCACGAAGTCAACAACACTGTAGAGTTTAAGGGACTGGCAAAGGTTGCAAAACGCAACATCCCAAAAGAAATGATAGAGTATGCAGTTAATTCAGCTATCAGATAAAATAGGATTTAGAAAATTTTAGAGTTTAAATTATACCATGTTATGCTAGGAGATCACTTATGAGAATAGGGGTAATCGGAGCATCAGGATATGTTGGAGGAGAAATCCTAAGATTACTTGTTAGTCACCCAAAGGTTGAGATCACAACAGTCACTTCAAGACAGCATGTTGGCGAATACATCTCCAGGGTTCAACCAAGCCTCAAGGGATTCACTGATCTAACTTTTTCAGAATTAAATTATGACAAGTTGTCAGACAAGTGCGACTTGGTATTTACTTCAGTACCACATGGTACGGCAGTCGAGATTGTAAAAGAGTTGTATGATAGAGGAATGAAAGTAATTGATCTGAGTGCAGACTATAGGTTACACAATGCCCCAGACTATGACAAGTGGTATGGCTGGCAACATCCACATCCAGACTATCTTCCAAAGTCAGTATTTGGAGTTCCAGAAATTCACAGAGAAGAGATCAAAAAGGCACAGCTGGTATCATGTCCTGGGTGCATGGCAGTTACATCAATTCTTGCATTGTATCCACTAGTAAAGAAAGGAATCATAGATACAGAACACATCATAGTAGATTCCAAGATAGGCTCTTCAGGAGCAGGAGCTGGCTCTGAGGCAGGAACTCACCATGCAATGAGGTCCGGTGTTGTCAGGCCATACAAGCCAGCAAAGCACAGACATACAGGTGAGATTGAGCAGGAGCTAAGTCAAGCAGCTGGAATGAAGATCAAGATATCAATGAGTCCACATGCAGTTGACATTGTCAGAGGAATTTTGTGTACAAACCACACATTTCTCACAAAACCAGTAACAGAGATAGATATCTGGAAGATATACCGTGAGCAATATCAAAATGAGAGATTCATCAGGCTAATTCGTGACAAGAAAGGATTCTACAAGTTTCCTGATCCAAAGTTTGTGGTAGGCTCAAACTTTTGCGATGTAGGGTTTGACATTGATGAAGACAACAACAGGCTAGTGGTATTATCAGCATCAGACAACCTAATGAAGGGTGCAGCAGGCTCTGCCATACAAAATCTCAACGTAATGTCAGGATTCAACGAGATGGAAGGCCTGGCATATTCTCCGCTAACTCCTGTGTGAAAAGATGATTACAATAAAAATAGGAGGAAGTGTGGTAGATGGTCTTCATCCTTCTACCATAGCAGACCTGAAAAAAGTCTCAGAGCAAGAAAAAGTAATTCTTGTCCATGGCGGAGGCAAAGAAGTAACAAGGATTTCAGAAGCTTTGGGCAAGGAACAAAAATTCATAGTCTCACCAGGAGGTATCAAGAGCAGGTACACTGACAAGGAGACTGCAGAAATTTTCACCATGGTAATGTCAGGAAAGATAAACAAGATGATTGTAGGAATGCTACAGAAAAATGGAATCAATGCAGTAGGCCTTTCAGGTATTGATGGCAAGATAATCCAGGCGGAGAGAAAAAAGAAACTAATCGTCATGAATGAAAAAGGAAGAAAAATGGTAATTGATGGAGGATACACAGGAAAGATAAAAGAGATCAACACTAGTCTAATCAAGGTAATCCTAGACCAAGGATATGTCCCGGTAATCTCACCTATTGCCACAAGCGAGGAATTTGACTTTCTAAATGTTGACGGTGATAGGGCAGCAGCATATGTTGCAGGCAAGATGCAGTCAGACAAGATTCTGTTTCTCACTAATGTTGATGGCCTCTTGATGGATGACAAACTGGTAACAAAACTATCGCTTGAGGAAGCCAAGGCGATGCTCCCAAAGATAGGATTTGGTATGGAAAAGAAGA
>JBAVVB010000240.1:0-4671 GCA_049697075.1 Nitrosotalea sp. | reverse complement strand
GAGTATATGACTTGTCGCTGTTGCCTGATGTATATAGAAACACTACAACGGCAAATACTGCGGCAATCCCAATTCCTATTCCAATCCGTGACTTGCTAGATATGGCCACTAATGCACTGTGTTGTACGTGTTACTTATCTTTTTTATGTATCCCCTGAATTGTTCAAGAAAAGTAGCCCGGCCCAGATTCGAACTGGGGTCAAGGGCTCCAAAGGCCCCTATGCTTGACCGCTACACTACCGGGCTTCGTTGGAATTCTATTTGGTTCCTTTAATAATGTTATTTGACAGAGATAGTTTCTGGCACACAAATTACAAAATGGGGATTTGGAATCATTCCGACAATCGTTTGGGAATTTGTTATCAAGCAAATGACGACTTGCACAAGATCTATCTTCTTGTCTGTCAAATCCGCATACTTGACCTGTCTGAATAATACTTATAAAGTATTACCATTAAAGTAATACTATGACCACAGTAGTTTCGGCAAAGATACCTGACGAGCTGAGAAAAAAGGCAAGAATGTATAACATAAAGGTAAGTAAGGTTGTAAGAGAGGCCCTTGAGGACGAGGTAAGAAAGCTTGAAGAGAAAAGCCTCTCACAAGACCTCGATAAGATAGGTCGTATATTGCGAAAAAATGTCAGCAACAACGAAATTGTAAGGGTAGTAAGATCGTCAAGAGATGAAAGATAAGCTCTTTGACGCAAGTTCTTTGCTAAATGTTGTAAGAACCAAGGATTCGCGCTCGATAGGGATTCTAAACAAGCAGTACATCTTGGACTTGACTGTTTATGAGGTATCAAATGCAATCTGGAGGCTTTCGTATCGTGAGAAAAAGATTACACAGGAACAATCGTTTGCCTTGCTTGACTCTATATTGCTCCTAATGCAACGTATGAATGCAGTTGACATCAGGGGACTGGAAAAACGTATGTATGAACTTGCCACAAAGGAAGGGTTAACAGCTTATGATTCGTCTTATCTTACACTTGCAGAAAAATTAGGTCTTGTACTTGTAACCGACGACCGAGAACTTGAGAGGGCTGCAAGGAAATATGTCAAGGTCATGAAAACTAGCGATCTCTAATCTCATCTACGATTTATCTTGAAGGGGATTCTTGGCAAACATTCTGGCAAGATCAAGATAATAACGCAGAAAAAACCTTCGCTTTCAAGTTACATGGTTCGTGTAACTGGGCGTACCTTTCGAGAAGCTTATTAGTACAAAACCGTTTCAAAAAAACTATGCGCGCACTGCTGCTTGTTCTGGTGATAGGCTCTGTTTTGGCATTGTCGACTGGAAATTCTTTTGCGCAGACTGCAGGACCTTCACAGCAATCTGTACTTGGAATCTATGCACAGATAGAGGTGCAGGACTCGTCAGGAAACTTGGTTGCATATATTGAGACACCGCGCATTACCATATATCACCCGGATCAGCTCAACGGCCTGATAAATGCAAACATAGGCATGTTTGATAGAAACATAGTAAACGTTGGAGGGCAAAACCTTGAGATCCTCCAAGTAAACGATACACTGGTACACCAGTCTTCTACCATAGTCTCGCTGAACCTGATATCTGCAAACACTCCAAACGGCCAAGTGGCACTGGCAGCTGCTGACCATGACGGGTATCCAGTGGTATCAGGAGACAAGGTAACTACGTATTGGACAATAATTCGCTCTGCTTCCTAGATTTGCCAGACAACAGTACTCCAACACCTATTGCAAAAAAGACCGAGAGCGAGACGAACCTATAGGGCTCGTTTGTCTGATGTGTAAATCCTGTCAGGAAAGGAGATGTCAGTAGTATGGAAAACACAAATATCATGATAGAATCTGCATGCAGTATTCCCCTTCTTGATGCAAAAAAGAGCATCACTGTTAATGGTAAAAGAAACAGTACCACGATATAGTCAAACCTCATCTGTATTGCCATTGCTGCAAAGCCCTGCCAGAACTGGGAGGAATCAAGTGATATGGCACCGCCTGTAAAGTTTGTACTGTATGATGCAGCAGCTGCTGCAATTATGATTATGATAACACCATATGTGCCAAGAGAATACATCTTGGATTTTTTTGGAAGCGAAGATCTTGCGATAAAATAAAGACTCATT
Organism: Nitrosotalea sp.; assembly: GCA_049697075.1. Lineage (GTDB taxonomy): Archaea > Thermoproteota > Nitrososphaeria > Nitrososphaerales > Nitrosopumilaceae > Nitrosotalea. Next base: position 2,552 of record JBAVVB010000240.1, on the reverse strand, counting down.
GGGAGAAATGCAAGCGTGAGGGGCTTTGAAAATATTGAGAGAAAGTATGGTATTGGAGATGGTGGCCAGAATTTTAAGACCATGTACAGCGAGAAAAGGTACAACAGTATCCAAGAATTTTCATAGCTTGCTGTAGTACTGTATGAGACAAAGATGTCGCTTTGAAGCAACAGTACCATGGAGACAATTCCTGCAAATCTTTTTCCTGTGATCTTTTTTGTAAAAAAATATACTTGGACAAGCAGGGCAATACTTACGATAAATGGAATCACTCGCATGTTACCAAATGCATGCAGCGAGACAGAAAGCAAAAGATACCTAAAATGCGGCTCAAAGGTTTTGCCAAACTGAGATATGTCCCATGTCTGGACTCTCTCTTTGACATTTGTGTAATCTACCCATGTCTCTTCCTTTGATAATGTACCTACAGTAAGTGCTGCAAAGACTGCAAGTATGACAATTACACCAATCAGTGCCTGTTTTTGCGATACCTCAAAGCTTGCAATTTTTTTAAGATATGCCTCAAACTTTGACCTCTTGTAGTATGCAATGCCGACTGCAAGTATGATTATATTTATTACAATCAGCGGCGCTGCAAGCACTCCTGGCTGGAACGGGTTGATTACATTTGGGGAAAAGACTGCTGCCTGAAATGAGCTTGTTGTCCTTGCTATGAGCGCGGGAAAGACCACAGGTATCAAGCTGATGAAAACTATGACAACAGTTGGAACAAAGACTGCCCATGAAAGAAGATGCGGCTTGATAGATCTGCCGGCCTTTGGTTTTGGCTCTTGCTTTTTTGGCTCTGGCGCCTTTTTCTTGTCTGCCAAACGATTTCACTTAAAGTAGCTGGGTTTAAAACTTGTTTGAAATATATCGGAACCAGTAGAAATACCGTCAACTATTTATGGTAAGAAAGTAAGAATATACTATGAAGAATGCTGTAACTTACGAGAAAGAGGACATCACGGTAGTAAGCGGGAAGGGACAGGTTGTCATACCGCAATCACTCCGAAAAAAGCTAGGGCTTGGACCGAAGACGAAATTACTGGTGTACGGATACAAGGATTCGGTCATAATGAAGAAGATGGAAATCCCAGACGTAATGAAAGATTTGAAGGAACTGTACAAGAGGATTGACTCTAGAATAGAAAAACATGGAGAACTGTCTGAAGATGAGATCCAGCGAGAGATAGAAGAATACAGGGCAGAGAAGAAGAAACACTAAGAGATCTAAAATGTATGTTGTCGTGTTTGACACCAATATTCTGGTTTCTGCCCTAATTGCAAGAGGCAAGCCAAGAAAACTGTGGTTTAAATCAATAGAAAAAGAGTTCAGACTAGTCTCATCAAGAAGGATTCGTTCTGATTTCCTTGGTGTCATCGGCAGAAAAAAGTTTGAACATTATGTAAGGGAAAGAGACATTATGGATTTTCTCAAAGCACTCAACAATACTGCAAAATTTGTACGTCCAAGTTCTGGCATAAAGGTGGTGTTGGAAGACCCTGATGATGATGTGATTTTGGCTACCGCACTTGCGGTTCATGCAGACTATATTGTTTCAGGTGATAGGCATTTGCTTGACATTGGAGAATTTAAGGGCACAAAGATTGTGACGGTAGATGAGATGCTTAAGATACTTGAGCACACTTTGTGATATACTGACCTGATCAACAGATAAATATTATTTAGATGTACTATATGTTTACGTATTATAGTGTTACATATATAGATGAAAGCGTATTATAAACCAGATGAGTAAAGTAACACTAAAAAGCAAAATGAATAAGGTAAATTCGCCCAACCCGACGCTTGATACTATCAAGATGGTGGAACAAATGCTTTCTAAAATCTCACAATATCCTTCTAAGAACAGTCTCTGGAGAGCATTGCCAAGGCAGGTACAATACCCGACCTTCAAGGAAGTTCTGGATTATCTGGAAGAATCAAACAAAATAATGTACGACAAGGACGGGACCATAGTCTGGATATTTGCAGATAATGCTAGACTAAAAAAACTACTGAAAACTTCCAAATCATTACTCTAATTATCCAGTGTCACCAATCTGGTTCTGTTAACTCTTCGGCTGTTTGCAGAATTTAAGATTATAACAATATAACCAAGTCTTTTTCTTGTAGACAAATCCTCATCTGATAATTGTACGCCATAAAATCCATAAAACAGACTTGTCATTCAAATGCTGAACTTGGCATCATGATGGATACATTCAAGGAGATGGTAAACCACTGCATCAGGATTGGGCTTGAGAACAATGTGTCTACACTGAAGAAATTCTCGTCAATGTTTTATCATGAACTTGAAGGATACCAAATCCAGTCAAAATACAAACTTACTGCAATGTCACAGGCCTGCGGAAGGCTCTCACAGATGAAGCGAGAGATCAGGAAGGGAAGAAGAGCAAGGTCTCCTTATGTAAGAAGACCATACTTGGTGTCATGTTATGGATTCAAGGTTAACGGAATGTTGTTGTCAATTCCAACAGGAAACAGAAACTACATCAATGTTATACTAAATGAGCATACCATGAAA
>JBAVVB010000239.1:0-4395 GCA_049697075.1 Nitrosotalea sp. | reverse complement strand
TTTCATGGTATGCTCATTTAGTATAACATTGATGTAGTTTCTGTTTCCTGTTGGAATTGACAACAACATTCCGTTAACCTTGAATCCATAACATGACACCAAGTATGGTCTTCTTACATAAGGAGACTTTGCGCTCCTCACCTTCCTGATCTCTCGCTTCATCTGTGAGAGCCTTCCGCAGGCCTGTGACATTGCAGTAAGTTTGTATTTTGACTGGATTTGGTAGCTTTGAAGCTCATGATAAAACATTGACGAGAATTTCTTCAGCGTGGAAACATTGTTCTCAAGCCCAATCCGGATACAGTGGTTTACCATCTCGTTGAATGTATCCATCATGGCGCCAAGTTCAGTATTTGAATGACAAGTCTGTTTTATGGATTTTATGGCGTACAATTATCAGATGAGGATTTGTCTACAAGAAAAAGACTTGGTTATATTGTTATAATCTAGGTTATGTAAACAACCGAAGAGTTAACAAAATCTTAAAGCATACGCAAAAATAACAACAGGTGGAATCACTGATCTATGCAACTGCTTGGAAGACTGGAGATAAAATCAAAAGAGAAGATAATTGAATTTCTAAACAGCCAGGAAACTGGGCGAGTCTGCAGCATAGACAAAGACGGATACCCACAGATAATCCCGATGAATTTTGTTTACGCAAAAGACTCGATCTACATGCATTCTCACATCAAAGGAGAAAAACTAGAAAATATTACACGAAACCCAAAGGTTGGCTTTGAGGCGGATCAAAGCCTAGAGTTTCTGCCATCATACTTTAGCCATCCAACAGACGCATCACAGGCAGACACATTTTACATAAGTGTTGTAATAAAGGGGCGCGGAAGCCTAGTGTCAGACAGAGTCGAAAAGACATTTGCTCTAAACTCCCTTATGGAAAAGTACCAGCCAGAAGGCAAGTATGAAAAGCTAACACCTGAGATGCATGTAGTAGATGAGGTTGCCATCATCAAAGTTGTGCCAGAAACAATGCGCGGCAAGTACAAGATAGGACAACACTTGGACAAAAAAACAAGAATTGCGCTTGCAAGACTCATCCTTGAAAGAGATACCCCTACTGCTAAAAACACAGTCAAAACAATGGGCATAAAACAGACAAAAGATGGCCTTGAGATATCAGAAGATCCGCTCTGGTAGGAACATAGCAACTGTCTTGAAAATATCTGCAAACGTCCAGTCAGTGTTTGGAACAACTCAAAGTTTTAGTTAGGAATATACGCAACAAGATACAATCTTGCTTGAAAATCCTACCTTTGAGATAGTATCAGACTATATCCCCACAGGAGACCAGCCCCAGGCCATCGAGGCGCTAGTAGAAGGGATTAGGGGAAAAAAGATCCAGACTCTGCTTGGAGTAACAGGAAGCGGCAAGACATTTACCGTTGCCAATGCCATTCAAAGGACTGGAAAAAACACACTTGTGATATCACATAACAAGACGCTAGCGGCTCAGCTTTATTCTGAATTAAAGCAATTTTTTCCAAAAAACAATGTCGGATATTTTGTAAGCTATTACGATTACTATCAGCCTGAAAGCTACATACCTCAGACTGACACGTACATAGAAAAAGACACGCAAATAAACGAAAAAATTGAAAAATTAAGACTAGAGGCAACAGCCATGCTGCTTTCAGGCGAGCCAACCATAGTAGTTGCGACTGTCTCATGCATATACTCACTTGGCTCGCCTCGTGAGTGGGAACTCATGTCAATCACAGTAGAAAAAGGCGCTGAGATGAGTAGAACATCTTTGATTAAAAAACTAGTCAATGCAAGATATGACAGAAATGATACAGAGCTGTTGCCTGGCAGATTCAGAATAAAGGGCGATACCGTTGATATCATTCCTGCATATTCTGATTCCGTTGTGAGAATCTCCATGTTTGGAGACGATGTTGAAAAAATATCAATTTGTGACCCAGTATCACTCAAAGAGAAAAAACAAGTGTCCCAAATCAAGATCTATCCGGCAAAACATTACCTTGTAGCAGCAGATGTCAGAAAAAAAGCAGTCGAGTCAATAAGAAACGAACTAAAAGAAAGACTGCCACAGTTGCGCGAGCTTGAAAGACAGCGACTTGAAATGAGAACAAAATATGATTTGGAAATGATAGAGGAGCTTGGCTATTGCTCTGGAATAGAAAACTATTCAAGACATTTTGACGGAAGACTTGAGGGAGAACCCCCGTTTTGCTTGCTTGACTTTTTTGGCAATGACTTTTTACTTGTAGTTGATGAATCGCACGTAACGCTACCACAATTGCATGGAATGTACAATGGTGACCATACGCGCAAAAAATCACTCATAGATTACGGGTTCAGGCTTGTCAGCGCTTTTGACAACAGACCTCTAAAGTTTGAGGAATTTGAAAAATATGTAAAAAATACTATCTTTGTCTCTGCAACGCCTGGAGACTATGAACGCAAAAAAAGTTTCCACATAGTAGAGCAGCTAGTCAGACCGACAGGCTTGGTCGACCCAACAGTTGAGATAAGAAAGACTGAAGGACAGATGGATGACTTGATTTTAGAAATAAAAAAGCGTGTTGATAAAAATCAGCGCGTACTTGTCACTACATTAACAAAACGAATGGCAGAAGACCTGGCAGAATACCTATCCAAAAACAAGGTCAAGGTGCGATATCTTCACTCAGAGATTGAAAACCTCCAGAGAACCGAGATAATAAGACAGCTAAGGCTGGGAGAGTTTGATGTTCTAGTAGGCATAAACTTGTTGCGAGAAGGCCTTGACATCCCCGAAGTATCCCTTGTTGCCATACTTGATGCAGACAAGGAAGGCTTTTTGAGAAATATCACCAGCCTGATTCAGACATTTGGCAGAGCCGCAAGAAACGTAGATGGCTCTGTGATAATGTATGCAAGCAAGGTCACCCAGTCAATGAGGCTTGCCATGACAGAGACAGAAAGAAGGAAAAACAGGCAAATAGAATACAACAAAAAGATGGGAATCACGCCTGCCACTATTGTAAAGGCAATACCTGCTCAAACCATAGCGCTAGAGGAGACAAAGCACATGTCAAGACATGACTTGCAAACCCTTGCAATAGAAATAGAAGCCACCATGAAGCGTTATGCAGAAGACTTGGACTTTGAGAATGCAATTGAATATCGCGATAAATTAACCAAAATACAGAGACAGTTAAGAAATGAATGACAAGCTAATCATCCGTGGTGCAAGAGAGCACAATCTAAAAAACATCAATGTTGACATTCCAAAAAATAAACTGGTAGTAATTACTGGACTCTCAGGCTCGGGAAAATCAACACTTGCATTTGATACAATCTATGCAGAAGGGCAGAGAAGATATGTCGAGTCACTGTCAGCTTACGCAAGACAGTTCCTTGAGATGATGAATAAACCCGATGTTGACTCGATTGAAGGTCTATCTCCTGCAATATCGATTCAGCAAAAAACTACAAGCAAAAATCCACGGTCCACCGTTGGAACAATAACAGAGATTTACGATTATCTCAGACTACTATATGCAAGAATTGGAACTCCTCACTGTCCAAGATGTGCACGCAAGATATCAAACCAGTCAATAGAATCAATCTGCGAATCAATTCTCAAAGAATCTGAAGGAAAAAAGATATTGATACTTGCACCACTTGTTAGAAGAAAGAAAGGAACGTATGAAAAAATATTTGACGATGTAAAAAAACAAGGATATTCCAGAATTCGAGTAGACGGAAAAATAATAGAAATTACAGACGAGTTTCCAACACTTGACAAGCAAAAATGGCATAATATAGAAATCGTCGTTGACAGACTCAAGGCAACCTGGGAGGAAAAAAGCAGGCTCTATGAATCCATCCAGACTGCACTCAAGGCAGGAAAAGGCGATGTCATGGTTGCAGATACCGAAGAAAAGGTCTATTCTCAGAACAACGCATGCCCATTTTGTGGAATATCAATAGGCGAGCTTGAGCCAAGAGGATTTTCGTTCAACTCTCCGTTTGGTGCATGCAAGACATGCCACGGGCTAGGCGTCAAGATGGAGTTTGAGCCTGATCTTCTAATTCCTGACAAGACAAAATCCATCCTAGATGGGGCCATAGTTCCATGGTCAGGCAGATTTTCGTCGTTTAGGAGACAGACACTGCGAGATGTCGGAAAAAAATATGGCTTTGATCTAATGACGCCAATTAACAAGATGACACAAAAGCAACTTGAGATCATCCTGCACGGGAGCCAGGAATCTGTCAAGTTTTCATATGAATCGCAGTCAACTGATTCAAGATGGGAGTATACCAACACTTTTCATGGCGTAATACCAAGCTTGCAGAAAAACTTTGCAGAGACAGATTCGGAGTCAAAAAGAGAAGATCTAAGCAAGTTCATGCGAGAGACCC
>JBAVVB010000238.1:0-2782 GCA_049697075.1 Nitrosotalea sp. | reverse complement strand
TACTCAGACTGCGCCGGCTGGCAGCTCGTTTGCACTCACATTCTACCTAAACGTGGACAAGTCACTTATCGTACACGACTATTCTGGAACAGTCCAGCTGACTTATTCTGTAGTCAGAGAAGTTGGGCTGCGCCAAGTCTACTTTGACTTTGACTTCAAGCTAACAGGAAAAGGACTCTTAAACATGAAAGCAGATGACTCATTCTTACAGCCAGCAACAAATAACCAAGTCACAATTCAAGTTTCTAATACTGGTACTACCAGTCTCAACGATGTAGACATTACACTAAATCCGCAATTAAATGCCTCTGATACAGAATCTAACTTGCAAAATGTTGTAATAGATCAACACCACTGGAATATAGGCAATGTACCTGCAGGCTCATCAAGTTCATACTCGTTTAACCTATTTCTGACACAGGATCTGGCAGAGCAGACATTGCACTTGCCATTTGTAGTGACCTACTTTGACGGTCAAGGAAACCAAATATCGGATACAAGAATTGTAGATCTAATTGTAGGACCTGCAACTAATTCTATAATCAAGCTATCTACGCCGTCTTACATCCTGATGGGCGTCATGCAAAATCTTACTTTGGGATTGCAAAATACGTCCCCGTCAAAAATTTCTGACATGTCAGTTACCCTTGCATCAAACTCTTCAGACTTTAAGATTTTACAGGACAACAAGTGGTTTATTCCGGAAATAGATCCATTGGAGAATAATACTGTACAAGTTCCAGTCTTTGCAGACCAAAATATACAAAACGACGCCGTCAACTTTGTTGTGAACATGCAATATACCAAGGATGGCGCTACAGTCATAGAAACGCAAAACTTTGCTACATACATCAGGCCAGTGATTGATATCTCAATTTTTGGTGTACAAGCTCAAGAGATTGCCGACCAGCAAAATGTAATAGGAAATGTTCTCAACCAAGGAAACATTCTGGGTCAGTTTGGACAAGTCACAGTAGATCCACTGGAAAATTCAACAATAAAAGAAGCATCTGAATATATGGGTGACCTTGATACTGATGCCCCAACACCCTTCAACGTGCCAGTGGCATCAACAACAGGAGCGCAGCTATCAGGAGACCAAAAGGTTCTGGTTACATTAACATACAAAGATACACTACTAGAAACTCACACAATTACACAAGTAGACACTGTATCGTTTGGAGCACCAGTGCCACAATCTGGTGGTGGATTATCGCAATTGCAGCCAGTAATTCTTGTTGCCATTGCAGCAGGAATTGGAGGAATCGTCTTTAAGATAAAGAGAAAACCCAAAATTCCCCTAGAGGAAAAGAAACAAGAAACAAGCTAAAGTTATTATTTAGAGAATGCCAGTTTTTTGAGCATGGCTTCGGATGAAATCGAAGTCCCAAAAGAAGTTCGCCCTTTCATGCTGGAGGGTGCTGAGGAAACAAAGTTGGGCCAAAAAAATGGAGCCATAAGACAATTCCGTTATGGCAATCTCCACATTCGAGAATATGAAGACCGATATCTTGTCCATGTGGATGAGGTAGATCCTAGAATTGATCCGCTGGGCCATCTAATACATGATGCACCGGAATTTTTAGTCGGTATTGCAAGTGCTTATTGGGGTGGAAAAAAAGTAGCCTCCAAAGTCTACAAATTACAAAAGAACAAGCCTTTTGCAGAAATCACAGCTGGCATCACAGGACTGCTAGCTTCTGTTGTAACAGGATACATGGGATATTCATTAGTAAAGAAATTAAAGGATTTCTAGGAGGTAATCTGACATTTCAAAATCTCGAACACTTGCAACCTTTATCAAACTTTTTCCACTTGTTATATCTTTGCGAAAGGACAGACGAGAATGGGTAAGAAGAGAGGGAAAAAATGTAGACCTGGAAAGGTATAGAAAAAATGCACGCAAAGCCCTCAAAACATTTGTTTCGCTTGGTCCAGTGTATATCAAACTTGGACAATGGCTTTCATCAAGAGCAGACATACTTCCACAACCATACCTCGAAGAGCTTGCAAAGCTTCAGGACGAAGTGCCGGCAGCTCCGTTTGAACAAGTAAAACCAATCATAGAAAATGATCTAGGTCCAATTGAGAGAAACTTTGACTATATAGACAAAAATGCAATCTCTGGAGCATCGCTTGGTCAGGTATATCGTGCAAAAGTAAAAGGGCAAGACGTTATTATCAAAGTAAAACGACCGGGCATAGAAAAAGTAGTAGAGGAAGACATCAAGGTCCTCAAAAAAATAATTCCATTTGCAATGAGATTTGTTGACCCAAACCTACGCTATTCAGCAGAGGCAATGCTTTCACAATTCATAGAAACAATACACGAGGAAATGGATTATCAAATAGAATCACAGAACCTCAAGACAATTCGAAGAAATTTTTCTAGCTATCCCAAAGTGATAATTCCTTCCGTAATGGAGGATTATTCGAGCAAAAATATACTCACCATGGACTATATTCCAGGAATAAAGATAACCAACGTAAAGGCGCTAGACGAGGCTGGAATCAATAGGGAACAGCTGGTGGTGCGTGCACACAAGGTCTTTTTTACCATGCTTTTGCGCCATGAGATGTTTCATGCAGACCCACATCCTGGAAATATCTCGGTTACAAATGACGGTTCCCTGATTTTGTATGATTTTGGAATGGTAGGAAGGCTTGACAGCAAAACCCGCCTAAAATTAATACGCCTGTATCTTGCACTTGTTGAAAAAGATCCCCCAAGGACGGTAAGCGCCATGGATGATCTTGGAATGTTGATGCCAGGATATGATAG
>JBAVVB010000237.1:0-4146 GCA_049697075.1 Nitrosotalea sp. | reverse complement strand
TGCCTCATAGATTTGAGATACCAGACCATGAGATACAAGAATGTCTTTTAAGACAACTCTCATAAATGAAGCGTCATCTACAATCAGTATTTTTGTTGCACTTGTAGACATGTTACGCCTCCGATGGGAACAATATAACAAATTTCTCTAGTACGACATTGTAAAACAATTGATGTGTTTTAATCGAAACAGATCGACAGCATGACTCCTGTAATATCATTTACGACTTGTTTGGCACAAGATCATAATATTGGTACAGTTGTACAGTTTGATCATACACGCGAATATTACACACAAAATCACATGGATTAGGATATCTGTTTTTGATTGTTAGATACTGTAATTTTTTGATAGATTCTTTCACGTGCTATTAGTGGATTAAATAATTTCTCACATCTTCTTCCCAACATAGTTTCATCCATGCCTAGAACAAGATAACCTGATTCTTTCAAACAATGATAAAATTTTGTCATAATTAGTTCTTGAGCTTCTTTTTCATAATAAATCAATACGTTCCTACAGAATATCACATCAAGATTTTTTGAATCATTAGACAATATGTCTCCCACTTTGAATGTCACTAAATTTTTTGTAGATGGTACAACTTCATACCATACATTGTTTTCACTATCCACTGTTTTTTTAAAATGGTTTGCAATTATGTCCAGGGGCAATGTGTCAATACTCTTCTCTGAATATCTGCCAATTTGTGCACATTCAATTGCTTTTTTATTAATGTCATTTGCGATTATCTCTAAATTGAAATTATTTGTTTTCCCAATTGCATGAATGAACATAATGGCAAGTGAATATGCTTCTTCTCCTGATGCACAACCGGCACTCCATACCTTAATTTTATCACGCTGCCCCAGGCCAGATAAGATTTTAGGCATTATAGATAGTTTGAATTTATCATATACTGCAGAATCTCTAAAAAAGTTTGTTACATTGATTGATAAGGATGTAAATAGTTCTTCAAATTCAGATCTTTCTTTTTTTAAAACCATTGCATATTCCAAATAGTCTTCTATTTCCAGAATTCTCATTCTTCTATCTAATCTTCTCTTCATGAAGGCTGTTTTATACCTCTTAATATCGAACCCATAGATTTCAAACACACTGCCAAATACACGCAGTAAATCTTCATCCATAGATAATTCATTAAGACTCAAAAATTATCACCGTGCAAACTATTCATATCATAATCACTCACAATTCTAAACCATTTTGCAAACTGAACTTAATATTTATCAGTTAATGTCACCGTTTTGCGTTCAAGAGTTTTCTTGCATTGTCATGATCTTGAATTATCAACATATGTACATGCACGTTACTCTTGACACCAGTCAATTCTATCTCTGTCATTATATCATTAACTTCACAAAGAAACTCTGATGCATGAGGCTCTAATAATGATGAAACTGACGTCATTGCAAAATCAGGGGTGGAAAGATCTACTTTTAGCCCAGTGTGATCAGACAATGCATTGAAAAATGAGCCTGACATAATGTTCCCAACCTCGGATAGTGCAGACTTTCCCAAATCGTCAAGTGAGTCAATTTTTTCCGTGCACAGCAATTTTGCCGCAATTTGTTTTGCATCAATTTCAGGTATAGAATATAGAATTCCCAAACGCACATCTCCTCCTCCGTGAAGAAATACAGAGCAGAGAACTATTTCTTTAACAAAATCTTTTAAATCTCCAATTTTTGAAGTTTCCGTATGTGTCTTCTTTATAGTGTGAGACACAGATTCTCCAAGAAGAGAGGACAGGGCAGATGATGTTTTCTGTGTAATATATGAGCTTAATACATTTTCAAGAGAACACAATTCTGTCTGATTCAAAGTTTCAATTGTCATTTTGATTCACCTACACTAGTAATGATGGCTCGAGAATTAATGCAACTTTCCCATCTGGCAATATGGTCGCATCTGAAAATGTTGCCAATGAATTGGTCATGCCATCAAGACGTTTTATTACAACCTCTTGTTCTTTTTCAAGAGAATCCACAACTAAGCCATATAATTTGCCATCCTTATCTACAACTACTATGTTTACGTGAGTATTAACCGCCACGTCAGATATTGCGTCCAATCCAAGAGCCACCGAAGCTCGAACTATAGGAACGACTTTATCTCTTAGAGTAATCATCTCTTTTCCATGAACATGTCTTATATCTTTAGAATCAACTGTGATTGTAGTAGATATACTTGAAAGCGGTAGAATGTATTTCTGATTGGATATGTTAACTAACAGCCCTCCGATTATGGCCAAACTCATAGGAATTGTTAATGTGATGTTAGTTCCTTTTCCTTTTTCAGTCAAGATTTTCACATGTCCACCAACATTTTTGACTCTAGTCATTACGACATCCATTCCTACTCCTCGTCCAGATATGTCAGTGACCATCTTTGCTGTTGAAAGGCCAGGAGTTCCAATCAACTCTACAATTTCTTCGTCAGACATGTGATCAAGTTCTTCCTGAGTTATGATTTTCTTTTCCAAGACTTTTGTTTTAATTGCGTCAAGATCAATACCCTTTCCATCATCAACAACTTGAATTTCTACTCTGTCTCCAATGCGATTGGCTTTTAGATATATTGTGCCAGTTTCTGATTTTCCCATTTCTTTTCTTTCCGAGGGGGTTTCTAGTCCATGATCAACTGCATTTCTAAGCATATGAAGAAGAGGATCGGTAATTGCATCCAATACCGTACGATCCAGTTCAATATTGGAGCCTTCCACCTCTAGTTTGACTTCCTTGCCAAGAGACGTTGAAACATCACGCACCATCCTTGAGAACCTATTAAAAACATGATCTACAGGAACTAACCTGATTTTCATTGTTTGATATTGAATATCAGTGATAAGCCTGCCAAAATTCATTAGGACCTCTTTGCCTTCATCAGAGTTACATGTTTGTATTATCTGGTCTAGTCTCATTTTAGATATCATCATTTCTCCAACCAGATTCACAAGTGAGTCAAGATCTTGCATTTTCACCCTAACTGTAGGAGAATTTACCTGCTGTGGAGATACATGATCGGCTTCAGAATTATTAATCTTGAGTTCAGTCGGATTTTTTACATAATTTAGAAATTCGTTTAAATCAATTTTTTTTGTTTCGTCGCTTACTAGTTGTCTCAAGTGATCCACCCCAAGAAATATGACATTTCCCAATTCTACAGTTATTGTTGTTTCTCCTTTTCTGAATGTATCAAAAATTTCTTCTATGGTCTTACAAATCTCCTTAATCTGATCATATCCCATGGTTGCAGCCATTCCTTTCAAAGTATGTGCAGATCTAAATAGAATGTCTACGTGTTCCTTTACATTTGGTTCTTCTTCATATTTTAAAAGATGTTGATTTAGATTTTCTACATGTTCTAAGGCTTCTTGTACAAACATCTCACGGTATTTGCTATTTTCAGACATTTTGTTTTATCACCTTGATTATTTCTCCTGCCAAGTCATCAGCATGCACCATTTTATCAACAGCATGAAGATCATTTGCTGCCTTTGCCATTCCAAATACAACTGATGATGATTCGTTTTGTGCAAGTGTCATACCTTGTCTTTTCTTAACCATTTTCATTCCAAACGCACCATCCTGACCCATCCCAGACAACAATATACCCATCGTATTAGCACCAAATACTTCTGATGCAGATACCATAGTAACATTTACAGCTGGTCTAACTCCAAATCTCTTGGGACCTTGGTTTAGTTTTATTCTATGAGACGCTGATACTTCCATATGCATGTCACCTGGAGCAAGTAGTGCTACACCTTCTTGTATCAAATCGCCATCTTCAGCTTGTTTAACATGTAATTTTGAAACTTCGTCAAGTCTTTCTGCAAAAGTCGATATGAATTCTTTTGACATGTGCTGAACAATCAGAAACCCAGCAGGAATATCTTTTGGGATTTCCCGAAGAATGTTTGTTATCACGCGTGGTGCACCAGTAGATGCACCTATAACAATCACTTTTGATGCCACTTCCCCTGACGCTACACCCTTGTTGGTCGATGGACGCAATTTTGAAATGGCTTTGGGTGCCAAAACATGAGGATTAGATCTGGAAGCAATCTCTATTTTTGATATTAGTATATTCTTCAGATCTTTTATAGTATCAGTACTATCT
>JBAVVB010000236.1:0-3094 GCA_049697075.1 Nitrosotalea sp. | reverse complement strand
ATCTTTTTTATTTTGGCATGATTTTCATCTAGTTTATCAAAATTGCTAAATATGTCTACTAGTAGTTTTGCTGCTTCCTCTGCCTTGCAGGCAAGGCCATTTAGAAGCGATAAAATCTCCTTTTCGTTTGACTTTATCCACGACATCCATTGAGTCATATAGCTACTCTAAAACTTCATAGTTAAATGTCTGATGTATATAGGCCACATGATCTATATAGTTACAAGATCTAGCTGGCGATCAGCCAATTTCAAAAGGCAGATTTACTTGCACATCATAATCTAACTATTGACCACGCTTTCAATTGAAGAACTCCAAGTTCAATATCAATTACGTGATAAAATAGTTCATGCAGTAGACGGAGTCTCCTTTTCTCTTGAAAACAATGAATCCTTGGGCATAGTGGGGGAGAGCGCCTGTGGAAAAAGCACTCTTGGACTTGCAATTATCAGATCTGTTCCAGGCGGAAGGATTGTAGAAGGGGACATATTGCTAGATGGAAAATCCACGTTAAAAATATCAGAAGAGGAATTTACTAAGACTGTCCGTTGGAAGAAGATATCAATGGTATTTCAGGGAGCAATGAACTCACTGGATCCAGTTTTTTCAATCAAACAGCAATTCGAAGAGATCTTGAGGACCCATAATTATAGTGGAGACTACCTAAAAACGATAAATGATGTCATAGATTCAGTCGGTTTGCCCTCCACAGTACTAAACAAATTCCCTCACGAACTTAGCGGAGGTATGAAGCAAAGGGTGGTAATTGCCATGGCATTGATCTTACGACCGAATCTAGTAATTGCAGATGAGCCTACCACAGCACTTGATGTACTAGTACAAGCCCAGATCCTAAGTTTACTTAAAAAACTGAAAAAAGAAGGCATGTCGCTCATACTCATCTCACATGACCTTGGCATAATATCTGAAATAGCAGACAAAGTCGGAATAATGTATGCCGGAAAGATAGTTGAATTTGGTACTTTGCAAGAGGTTTATTCAAATCCCAAACATCCATACACACAAGCATTACTCAAGTCGATGCCGAAAATCAAAGGCGAGCCAGAATTAATATCTCTAAAAGGCAACCCACCCAACTTGGTTAATCTGCCAGTAGGATGCAGATTCTATGACAGATGTACGCATGCAATGGAAAAATGCAGAAGCGAGCCACCTAAAATTAAAACAGAATCTGGTCACGTATTATGCTGGCTTTATGAATAAGATAAATAAATTAAAGAAATTTTCTTAGTGAGAATATGTTGTTTGGTTCAGACCGTCACCATTGTAGTATGCGTTGTAAAGATTCAACGCATTTTGTAATGCTAAATCACTTCCATTTGCAATATCTACATTTCTATTATCTGGAGTTTGTTCATTTGTAGTCGTACTGTTAAGACCAGCATAATCTGTGGAGTAAGTCGATGCCAGAGTCTTTGCATGGATCTCTTGGAATATCTGAATCGCTTTGTTTAATGACTCTACCTGTTCTGCGTCTAGTTGACGACCTTGGGTATTCTCATTTGTAGTAGCATTTTCTTGTAGATTCAGATAAGCCATATCAACTCTCGTAAGATTACTTAGAAGAGCAGTTGCTTCTGCATCCATTGCATCCCAAGTCTTATCAATCTGAGCTTGTCTGTTGCCTGAGTTTTGTTCATCTGTTGTTCCAGAATCTGTTAGATTTTCATATTTTGCAGATATCATGGATAACTTTGAGATAATAGAATCAGATGCGTTCAATGATTGATCTCTGGCATCAGCAATCAGTGTGTTCCTGTTCCTACCTTGCTCGTCAGTTGTACTACTGTTTAAGCCAGTGTAGTTTGTAGATTGGAAGTTTCGAAGTTGTTCTACGTGAACTTTATCAAATTGTGACAAAGCATTATTCAAAGATGCATTTGCTCCTGCTGCCAAGTTTCGTCCTGCAGTATTCTCATCTGTCGTAGCAAAAGACAGGCCAGACCAGTTACTATGTGATCCGTTCATGTTATCAAATTGATACTTGTCAGAATAGACCAAGGACGCTGTTTGCTGAGCAATGAGTTCTCGCTGAGCTATCTGAGACCATGGATCATCTGCAAATGCCATCTTACTTAGATAAACAGAACTTCCACTTAGAACTAAACCGCTGATCATTACTACGGCTAGGAGTTTGGCGTTCACGTTTGAGTATCATAATTATGGCCTTTAAAACTTTGCGATAGTAAGAATTTGACCAAGTGATCGCCTGATGCCTATGGCATTTCATCAGTTGTGGCAATTATAATTGGATTAACAGTTATACCATTTTGTTGAACTTTACGCCATAATATGCCTTATACAGTTTTCTTGACATATTGATAGACAGGTATGGCAATGGAAGAGATCCTTTCTGTAAAAAACCTGAAGAAATACTTTGTAAAAGGAGGGTTTTCACTCCAAAAGGAGACAGTACAAGCAGTTGACGACATATCATTCTCAATAAAAAGAAGTCAGACATTTGTTCTTGCTGGCGAATCAGGATCTGGCAAGACAACAGTGGCCCGTTTGATATTAAGGGCAATAGAACCAGAGTCAGGCGAGATAATTTTTGACGGTGTCAAAATAACCAATGATGTATCAAGTCTTAGAAAGATAAGAACAGAATGTCAAATGATTCATCAGGACCCTTATGCATCAATAGATCCTAGAATGAAAATTTTCGACATAGTTAGGGAACCGTTAGACATACATGGTATCGGTAAATCAAGTGAGAGAAGAGATTTAGTTTTTGAAGCATTAAGAGACGTGAAATTAGAGCCAGAAGAGATTGTTTCAAAATATCCACACATGTTATCAGGAGGTCAAAGACAACGTGTTGCTATTGCTAGATCAATCACAACTAAACCCAAGTTGATCATAGCTGATGAGCCAGTCTCAATGCTTGATGTATCAGTCAGAGTTGGAATTTTAGAATTGATAAAAGAACTGCAAAACAAACACGGTATCTCATTTTTGTATATAACACATGATCTCTCCACTGCAAGATACGTAGGTCATGTGATTTCCATATTATATCTTGGCAAGATTGTTGAAACTGGTCTCATCAACGATGTGTTACTACATCCAAGAC
>JBAVVB010000235.1:0-2365 GCA_049697075.1 Nitrosotalea sp. | reverse complement strand
ATTCCAAGGCCTGCCAAGGGAATTGACATGCTGCCTATAATAGTAGAAGCGGCAAACCCAAAAACTGTCGCAGCTATTATGGGCACGTAAATAATGACGATCTTGGTTTTCTCCCCTTCTGATAGGCCAAGAAAAGACACTTTTGTTTTCAGATTATCAGGATTATTATCATGAGACAACTACGATTTACCCCAGATAATCTGGATTGAGGTATGTTCTTAAATTTTAACTACTGTTTTGTATTAATGGATAGATCGACAGAAACTGTAGGTAAGTGACCAAGATACAGGGTAGGGTACTGTCATCAATATAGCTCGCCTACAGTTTCTAAATGAAAATGTGTCTTATGATTAAATACATTTTTGGTACAATTCCCAAATAGATTCTAATAAGTTGGATTAGGCATTAGATTTCAATAATTATTCTTCCGATCTTGCAGTATACAGTTGGTAAGGATTACGTTGTAAGACAGTGTGTTCCTACTTGATTTATCTCTTGTAAGCGTAATTATGACATGTCACGACTTGTATGCAATGATAGCCATGGATCAAGTGGCATATGAATAGAAGGAACCATATGAAGATAAAACTCGCAGTTGGTGTAGTAGTAGCTTTGATGATGATACCCGCAATAGCTCAGCGCAGCTATGCAGATGGTGACGTGGTAGCCAAGGATTGCACTGCTGTCAATCTGCAGTACAATGAATTTCTCTATAAAGAAGATATCAATGGAATTAATCAAGAAGCCGGCCTCTATGTTGAAGCATATCCTCACTATAGCATGGGTAAGTTAGCTGGTTATGTGGATAATGTCTATCTAAATCAGCCAGTAGAACTTGCTCAATGTCTAAACGAGTTGGCAATAAACCCCGCATCAGTAGCTCAACTATCTCCATTAGCCTACGGTGCATTGGGGTATGACAAAGCACAACTGCAGGGCTACTCGCCTGACTTTCTAAAAGAAATACCTGCACCACAAGTTGACATGGTACAAAACATAGTACAACATCAGGCACTGCCTGTACAGAAGGAAATTGTTCAAGATCAAAGGCAGCCATCTACTGCAGAGCCAGATCCTGTGCAGGTAGCAGTCAAACCAGTACAGGATACGTCTGTAGCTGTGCAAGAAAATCAACAACAAATTCCTGCAGAGTATGTCTCTGTTGCAGTTGTTGTAGCAGTAGCTCTTGGAATAGCCATAGTCTTCTTTGACAAAATAGCCAAGGATTTACTCCTGCTTGTACACCACAGAGCATTCTGAAAAACGTCTGTGATATTGAATAGATTATTCCAGGACATTAATTCAAAGTAGAACAATACAGAACTCATGCCTAGAAACTACTAGAGCAGTTACTTGAAACTATTTGAAAATCTACTCAATCTGATAAGAGTTGCAAACATACGAGATATGTACATTCCAATGTGAAGAGTTATTTACAATATTTTTATGCAAAAATTTTTCCAACCCGTGTCTTTGTTGCACAGCAGAATTGCCATGCAACAAAGAGCGGATCAGTGATGAAGTCAACGATACGTCGTTAAATCTTATTCCCATCTTTGCAAGATAAACGAATTGGTACATTTACAGAATAAACCAGATTAGCGCGTGACCAGACGCTCGCTCTTTTAAAAATGAAAATTTTTCAGATTCACACCATAAAGATACCGTCAGGTAATTGTCATAATTAATTAAAAAAATGGGTGTTGGATTTTTAGTCCGCGGTGTTAAGAACGCCTTCTGCAATGGAGAATGTTGATGTAAACCTTTGATCGTGTTCATCAAGGTACAGATCATGGTTACTGACATTAATTAGTGCAAAGTCAGTTACTCCATCTGGATTAATTCCACCAGTACCGTCTGCTCCTACGTCAAAGTGGTATACACAGATACCATCTTTTGGATCTGATAATTGTTGAAGGTATTGTACCGGTGGTGCTTCCATCGTGAATACTCCACCATCAATTATACCTTCATAGAGTCTCAAATCCGGAGTTGCATCCTGTTCACATGGAAGAATCATTGCCATATGTCCCTTGGTTGTCATCCACGGTGTTGTGTCAGCCACATCCAGATAATCACCTGGTTTGAGGTGGACTGCGCCGAAATGGAACCATTCTTCAGTAGGTATGGTTGGCGGAGTAAGACCAGTTTGATTATATCCGGGCATAAACATTTCACAGCGGCCATAATACCCTATTCCCTGATAGACATAGCAAGGATTTGCTGCAGAAGATGCTGTGCTATCTGCAACGCACCAGCCAGTAAATGTCCACGGACTACCTGAATATGATGTAGTATCAGTGTAGGTTGGAATTGGTGGCCCTCCTACATATGTAGCAGGATATGTTACCTGTTGACAAGTTCC
>JBAVVB010000234.1:0-3380 GCA_049697075.1 Nitrosotalea sp. | reverse complement strand
TCTATTACCTGAATTTGTTAAACCCCAATGAAACAGCTACTTCTCTGAAACATCGTCTGCATAGTGTCAAGTCATATTTTTGAATAACAGCATTATAGTCACCGCATCTTTTGCACCATCTAGAGCCTTTTCCGAATTTGTGTTCCTTTCTTCCAGTTACCTTGTAATCGCGATTCTTGGCCATCTTATATCACTTGGACTCCAAATTCTCGTGCCATGAATTCCTTTGCATGCTCTGAAGTGATTACGTGATTGGCACCAACGCTTGCCTTGTGTTTGCTTCTAACTCTAATGTTAAATCCAGGTCTTGTGAGTGAGACTGTAATATTGAGCCCTACAATTCCAACATCAGGATCATATTTTACCCCCGGAATGTCAATGTGCTCGCGTATTCCAAAAGAAACATTGCCAAATTCATCAAATGATGAGCTTTTGAGCTGGCTTCCTTTTGCAGTGACTAGTCTTTTTATCAATTCAAGTGCAGGCTGTTTTCGTATGGTTACTGCAACACCAATTGGTTCTCCCTTGTGTACCCCCCAATCTCTTTGAGTAGCTTTTGCCGCTCTTGGATTTGGTTCTTGGCCTGATATTTGCTTTAATGCACGCTTTGCCTTCTCGATTGGTTCGCCTGATTTTCCAACGCCCATATTCAATACTACTTTAGCAACGGTTATTCTTTTCATTGGAGATTCTACTTTTTGTGCCATATCTATCACTGGATTTGTATCACTGGTTTGTCTTTTCCAACTGCCATGACCAAGTCAGATGGGATTTCAATTTGTCTATCGTCAATATCAACCAAAGCTCTTCGAGGTAATACGAATGTTCCCTCTACCATTTCTGCAACTTTTCCTATCTTTCCTGCGTTTACACCGCTAGTTACAATAACTTGTGCACCTTTTTCGAGTTTTATAACATCTAAAATCTTGATTTCTGGAACTTGTACAAGACACGTATCACCTACATTTACTTTAGTGTCAGAGATGAGAATTCGTCCATCATGGAAACCTAGTTGTGTTTTTTTATCCTTGATTGTGACTTTTTTTGTTACCTTTAGCAGTTTTTTTGTTTTTTCAGATGCATTTATTGCAATTGGTTTTAAAACAGTCAGATCTTTTGGAACAAGGCGATATATTTCCGGCACTCCTTGTAGTTCTATTACATCCATCAGTCCAACGCCGTGATGAAGTGATTTTCGAACAACTCCGTCAACTATAATTTTTCCTCCATATATGACAGATTTTACTTCTCGAAGAGAGTCTGCGAGCTTTAGCGTGTCACGCACAAATACAGCTGTAGGAATGGAGACATCTTTTTTGTGACCTCCTGGTTTTACTGTAACTACAAATCTCTTGTCCTTTCTTGTAATTCCCCAGAAAAGCGGGGCCATTTGTCTTTTTAATTTCTTGCTTCCAGATATGCTAACCATTATTTATCACTCTTTTTTGATTTTGGAGATTTTTGCTCTTTATTTGCCTTTGCAGTTTTTTCAACTGTTTTTGTTTCTTTTTGTTTTGGTTTTTGTTCTTTTGTTTCCTCTTTTTTCTCCTTTGGTTGTGGGGCGTCTTTTGGCTTGGCTTCTTTTGGTTCCTCTGCTGGTTTTGGTTTTGCAGTCTTTGTTGGTTTCTGTCCTTCAAGTCTGTTTTGCCTCCACTTGTCATCTAGATTCAGAGCAGTAATCATTACGTTAGATGGATGAATGTAAATGTCCACGTTTCCCCCTTTGAGTTTTTCACGTTTTATTCCCTCTATTGCAATTCCTCGCTTTAGAGTAGATACATTGGTAACTTTTCCTTCAATTCCCTTAAATTCGCCTCGAAGAACTTTGACGCTGTCACCTTCTACCACTCTGGCGCTTGTTTGATGTGTATATTTTTCTTGTAGTGCTTTAGAAAGTGGAGCGGCTAGTTGTTTGCTAACTAGGTGCAGCGGTGCAATATACAACATCCTATGACGCATTTTAGCTGAATTCATCTTATACCACCATTGATGCCAGATTTGCTATCCTTGGCCATTTTTCTGACGCTTCTACTGCAACCGGTCCCTTGATTTCGGTTCCTTTGATCTCACCTTCAGGTGTAACAAGTACTGCTGCATTATCTTCAAATGTAATTCTAACTCCGCTTAATCTGTGAACTGCATATTTTTGCCTAATTATTACTGCTCCAAATATCTGGCCTCGAAGCTCACCTGGGCCTTTTTTTACTACAACGTTTACAAAATCTCCTACAGCAGCTGATGGATATCTTGCTACTCTGGTCTTTGTCTTTTGCACCATTACAATCTCTAAAATCTTTGCACCAGTATTGTCTGCACATACTACTTGTGCGCCAAGAGGAAGTGCTCGCGTAATATATGGTCTGAATTCCTGTACACCTTTTGCAGAAACTGCACGACTCTTGGTTGCTGCCATTATGACACAACCTCCACGACTACAAACGATACGCTTTTGGATATTGGTCTACATTCTGCAGTTAATACAATATCTCCCTCTTTGATATCAATACAAAGTGGCCTGTGAGCATGAATCTTACTTTGGCTACGTGCATATCTTTTGTATTTTGGTACAAATTTAGGAGCCTCTTGTTGCACTACAACCATTTTAGGAGCCTTTGCGCTCACTACTTTTCCTTGAACTAGTTTTCCTCGTATACTCAGAGTACCATGAAACGGACAATCGTGATCTTTGCATTCTGATTTGGGAGCTTCAACTTGGAGCCCGATATTTCGAGTCATGCTTTCATTCCCATTCGCTCGTATGGTCTTTTGGCCAATTTAGTTCCCTCTATTTCTGCTTGGTCATTGTTAAAACTGAACTTCCAGCGCGCAGTTTCTTTTGGGAATTTTTTGTTACCTTTTAGAGTATTTAGTGTGAACATGAATTTGGTTTCATCTACGACTTTTCCAGAAAGGCCAATTATCTGTTTGTTACTTGACTCTACAATCTGTGCTTGCAATCCAATTAGCTCATGCGATGCGATGTTTTCTCTTGTTATCATTTTTTCTTCAGCTCGTTTATTCTAGTCAGTACTCGCGCAATGTCTCTTCGCATTGGTTTTACTTTACCGCTATCTTTTCGTAGTGTTCCCTTGGATGACTCTATCCTCAGTTTTGTCAGCTCAGAGCGTAATTGATCCAGTCTATCTTTGAGGTCAGTTTCGTTAAACTCGCGTATAGTCTTCATCTTCAGTCTAGTCATTACTTGAGCTCCTCTTCCACTTCTTCAAAGGTTTCAACTTTTTCTATTAGCTTCTCTTCGATTTCTATTACTTCGCTTTCTGTACGAGGCTTTGTTGGGTCAATTTGTGATTCATCTATTATTTCAACTTCGGTAGTTTCTGTTTCTTCCACTATTACCTCTTTTGCCTTTGCTACTACTT
>JBAVVB010000233.1:0-15357 GCA_049697075.1 Nitrosotalea sp. | reverse complement strand
GCGTTCAGGTAACAATGGTTTGCAGAATGATGATTGGGTTTACTGATTATATGATGAATTATACCTGGGGTATCTGACTGCTTTCTGAAGATATTCGTGCATGAAACTTGAAGACTGGTTTCCAGACTAGACGCCTAGTTGGTCAGAGTCACGAAGTTGTCGTTCAATTTCCATTAAACGCTTGATGCGCTCCTCTAATGGAGGATGCGTAGAGAAAAACCTTGCAATTGTCTGGCCTGATATTGCAGGTACGATAAAAAATGCATTCATTCCCTCCATCTTTTGAAGTCCTTGTTTTGGAGCCACCTTTACTCTTCCTTCTATCTTCATCAGCGCACGAGATAGATTCATTGGCTGGCCCGTAAGTAGAGCTCCGCCTCGGTCTGCAGCAAATTCCCTGTATCTAGATATGGCTCTGATCACTAGGAAACTTAGGAGCCATACTACTGCAGCTACAATAATGACCAAAAAGAGATTCCCTCCTTGCTGTTGTCTTCCTCCATATCCTGAACCACCCCACATTGAGCTGAACATGGAAGATTGCATAAGATACCAAGCAATAGTAGAGAACAAACTTGCAAGGGTGATGATTGTAACATCTCTGTGTTTTATGTGAGTGAGTTCATGCGATAAGACACCCTCAAGTTCTTCCTTTTCTAGAATTTTCATTATTCCCAAACTTACAACCACTACAGAGCTCTTAGGACCCTTGCCCGTGGCAAATGCATTTGGGATATCACTTGGCATAACCCCAACCCTAGGCTTTGGAAGATTTGCCTTTTGCGCTAACCTTTCTACTATTTCATGTAAAAGTGGATATTCTTCCCTGGTTACAAGCCTAGTTCCCGTGCTCCAGAGAACTATCTTATCAGAAAAGTACCATTGCGCCCCAATCATCAATCCGGCAATTATTGCAATTGGAAGAATGCCCAATCCAAAGTACATGGCAATAAAGCTCAAAAATACGAGGTAGATTAGCGTGAGTGCAAGAAAACTAATTATCATTCTTACTGTTAATTGTAAATCTCGTTGCATAACGAGAAAACATGCCCTATATCATAATTTAAAACTTGAGAATTAGGTATGACCTAATAAACTGCACACGAATCACTTTAAAGATTAATATTCAAAAAAAGATATAATTTGTCATCAGAAATGTCAGAAGAGGAATGGAAAAAGAAGCTCACAGAAGATCAGTACTTTATTTGTAGAATGAAAGGCACCGAACCGCCCTTTTCTGGCTCATACAATAATTGCAAAGACAGCGGAGTGTACCATTGCATTTGTTGTGAGACAGAGTTATTCAATTCTGAGACAAAATTTGATTCAGGTACCGGATGGCCGAGTTTTTGGGAGACAATATCAGGCAACATACAAGTGGAAACTGATACCAGCTATGGCATGAGAAGGACTGAGGTCATGTGCAAAAAATGCGGTTCTCATCTAGGACATGTTTTTGATGACGGGCCAGCGCCTACGGGGTTACGATATTGCATAAACTCGGCATCGCTGAAACTTCAAAAAAAGTAAAATCTGTCTTTGGTAATACCAAAATTACCTTTATGTTAATAGTACCGTATGGTACGGTAAGATATGCTAAATTGTGAATTCTGTCCAAGACAGTTCTTTGAGAATGCAAATGGTTTGG
Organism: Nitrosotalea sp.; assembly: GCA_049697075.1. GTDB lineage: Archaea > Thermoproteota > Nitrososphaeria > Nitrososphaerales > Nitrosopumilaceae > Nitrosotalea. Next base: position 13,709 of record JBAVVB010000233.1, on the reverse strand, counting down.
TAGAGAAGACCTTGCACGAAGTACTACATGACCCAGAGTTAGTCAACAACTAATTCTTGGCTATTTTTTGAAGAAAATTAAAACCGAACTTTTTTATCGGCTATGGTTATTGTAATTTAAAGTGAAGCAAGCAAAAAAGACTGAGAACGCCAAGGGATCAACCAAAGATCATACTGTAGACGTTCTCAAGAAGATGAGCTCAATTTCTGAGGCAACCAAGGTTTTGGCGTCAGAAGTGAAGACAATGTCCAAAATTTTCACTGAAAATCAGAAAATACTAATTTCATTAAAAAGCATGATAGATGGAGTTAATTCTTCACTAGATGAGATTCAAAAAAGTTCAAGACAGATAAACATTATTGAAGAAGATACACAAAGACTCTTCCATGGAATGAGTCAGGTAAAGGCACACTCAAATCTCATAGAGAAAATCAATGATCAGATAAATCGCCTTCAGGATCAAGTTACCAAGATTCATCAAAAACAAGAGAGCATTCCTGATACCGGCAAGCTCATGCAAAATTTAGCAGACAATCTAGATTCTATTAGAAATAATACCAAGATGATAATGCACGTATCAGAAAAGACCGAGAAGATACGTGAAGAAATAAAGAGTGTGACAAGCAGGGCAGAGTCATTATCAAACATTAGCTCTGAAATTGATGAGGTAAAGAAGAGCACAAAGGAAATCTCCGAAAAAACTGGAAAAATGGTACATCTTGAAGAAAGCATATCAAACATCAAAACTGAAATTGACAGAATTGTTACAAAGACAGAGCCAATCTTTGGTCTTGATTCTCAGATTAGAAATGTTAGTACAGAGATTAACTCATTGATAAAGAAAACAGATTCTCTTGATGTGCTAGGTAATGACATTAGAAATGTAAACGCCGAATTTAGCAATTTCAAGGACAATGTGCTAGGAAAAACAAAGGATCTGGAAGAGAAAATGTCAGACTTTGCAGAACTGCTCAATAGAAACTCATCATCCATATCCGAATTCAATAAACAGACATACGAGATTTCTCAGCAATTAAATGAGATTAGAAATGTAACCCACAAGACCTCACAGAGCACCTCAAGCGAAGTTATGGGATTGCTACGCCTTTCTGAGTTTCAGTCCAATATACGCATGAGATCAGAATCAAAATATGGCACGCTAGAGGACATACAAAAAATGGTAGCTCAAACTGCAGATATGGTAAATCTATTTGACAGACTCTCTATTGAAGTGGAATCAAAGATGCCACTTCCTCTTGAAGTAAAACAGTGGAGTATATCGAAGATCATGGATTGTTCTGACAGGTGGGAAATTAGATTCACCGACGTCTTTAGACTTTTGATAAGTGAGCTAGGAGCTGATCTGGTCAAGGAGTCAATTAGAATGGAACAAGTTCGTGATCTATTTGGAATTAGAGCAGTTGACGAAGTAAGACACGAGCTAAATATTTCCTAGGCCTCTTCCAAGTCGTAGGCTCTTAGACGTTCTCTTTTTCTCTTCAACATTGCAAATATTCCAATTATCACAGCTACCCATATGCAACCAAACAAAATGTTGGATATGCTCACATACATGTACGGTGTGGCATCAAGCAGGTTGAATGTAATTGTAGTTGCCTGCGCATGAATGTTTAGCATTCCGGCATGAAATGCTGCGCTGTCAGGAGATGTGCTTCCAACTTTATCTACGGTTCCCAACATAGTCTGTAGGTCTCCTTGCATTAGTCCAAAGTCTGTGTCTTCGGTAGGAAATATCCATACAGGATTTCCTGATTTTGGTAGAAGCATCATTACATTTTTCAGCTCATTGTGGATGGTTTGTGGATCAGATGTGGCCTGAACTCTTGATAAAAGTCCTCTAGCTTGGTCAAGTGGATATATTGTGGTACCATATTCCTCAAAAGCCATGACTACACCTAAGGCTATGAGTCCCATAATTCCGCCCATTGCAAGCTTGTAGTATGTATTTGCCATCCTTTGAGTACCTGATGTAACAGGTATATTTCTTGATTTGCCTTTTTTAAATGTTGAATGCGATATGCTAAGATATGCTATGTAGAAAAATCCTACAACTTGAATTCCTATTATTGGAGCAAAGATAGGATTGTTTGAAAAGATCGCAACAAATATTCCTATGACTCCATATACGCCAAAGAATATCTCAAGCAATGTGGTTTTTGTAAAAGGCAGTGCATAAGCTTTGTCCCTCCAATCATCAGTCTTATTTACTATTCCAAACTTGGGAGTACGCAAAAATTCATTCTTCTTTCCAAAGAATGCATCAAAGACAGCAATAGTATTGTTCACTGACATACCTGCAGAATAAAAGATCATGTAAAAATACGACAGTACCTTTGACTTCCAACTTGCATGGTACAAGTCACGAATTATCATAATATACACCAAGGGTCCCATAGCAAGGTATACCATTATCGTAATGGCCGGCAGTCCGCTGATTATGTATAGATTTATTTTTGAGGCTAGCAATATTGGAAGAATTAAGAATTGTATCAGCATTAATGGAAACGATATGTGTCTTGTAAGTTGAACAAAGGCTTGGATTTTTGTCTCAATTGGGATTCTCTTTATTGCAACATCGCCCAGCAATTTTATGGCACATTGAATGGACCCCTTTGCCCATCTGAACTGTTGCCTCTTTGCTGCATTCATCTGTACAGGCAGCTCCGCGTCGACTACAATATCAGGTATGAACACACATTTCCAGCCTTTCATCTGGGCTCTATAGCTAAGATCTAAATCTTCTACTAGTGTTGCAGTATGCCATCCCCCAGAGTCTTCAATGCATTCTCTTCTCCACACACCAGCCGTGCCATTGAAATTCATAAATAGATGGGAATTGCTTTTTGCCTTTTGTTCTATGAGAAAATGAAAATCCAAGCTTAGTGCTTGAGCCATCGTTAAAGCCGAATAGTTTTCATTAACATGGCCCCACCTACATTGCACCAGACCTATCTCTGGCTTGCAAAAATACGAGAGTGCTTTTTTTAGAAACCATGAAGGTGGAATAAAGTCTGCATCAAATATAGCAACAAAGTCTCCTTTTGTAAAGCTCATTGCGTGACGGAGCGCTCCTGCCTTGTACCCTTTTCGATTTCCTCTTCTTACATGAGTTATGTCAAATCCTTTCTTTTTGTAATCGTCCACTAGATCTTCCAGAATATTGAATGTGTCATCATCAGAATCATCGAGCACCTGGATACACAGTTTCTCTTTTGGATAATCTTGTTCACAAACAGCATTTACTAGTCTAGCTGCAACATATTTTTCATTATAAATTGGAAGTTGGATTGTAACGGTTGGAGTTTCTTTTAACTCAATAGATTTTGTCTTCTTTTTTTGTCGTGCCAAAAAAACCAAGTAATAGAAATTACATGTGTATAGAGTTATTACAAGGGCTATTCCGATGAACAAATTCCATAGGAATTGGGTTAAAGGAGTTGGCAGGGTATGTATCAGCATTTGGAGTCTTTCAACTCACAAGTCCTTATAGCCTTACCGTTGTTTTACTAGCCCTTCTTTGAGATCTTGATTGCTTGAACAGGGCAAACATTCTCACATGCCAGGCAGAATATGCAATCTGGTTCTCTTGCCATCAACGGTTTCTTCTCAGATGATATGTTCCCTGGGAAATCGGCCCACTCATAGACCTTGACAGGACAAGCATCAATACACGCGCCATCCCCTATACAGACATCAAAATCTACAGAGACAAACTCACCCCAAATACCTAACACTTCATTTCCTTTTCGCGGTCCGAAGATCTTGATCTTATTGCTACTTGATGGAGCAGTAAACGTTTCAGATACTTTGAGCTTTGACTTGAATTCAACGTCTATTGGGCCCTGCTTTACTCCAGATGGAGTTTCAACTTCTGCTGGTTTAGCCTCTTGTCCAGGCGGAGGTGCAGCTGGTTTTGGTTTTGGCTTGGCATTTGGAACTATCTGTGCCAGCGGTGTCATTTCTTCCAGTTCTTTGATAGCAATCTCCGGTTCTACTTGTTTAATTTTTACAATATGTTCAACCATCCTGTCGGCAAGAATGCTATTACGCAATATAGTATCAATCATCATCTTAGCATTTGTATCAGCCTTTCTTCGATAATCTTTTACCCATAGGCCGTCACCGTATTTCTCAATTGGATATATTTGATATATCATGTCAACTACCTCTCCGGTTATAACTTCAACTTGAACTTCAAGCTCAATCTGTTTGTATCCTCGCTCATCTGGATCTGGCATGTTCTCCTCTTTCCAGCGATACGTCGCATAAATTCTGTCAGCGAATTGATCCATGGCAAAAATTTTCTTAAAACCGCTAACAATAGAATCTATTTCATACTTGTCTTCTAATTTTACAGGCAGACGATAAAGGCCCAGTTTATAGCTGTGTAGTGGATAAATCCCTCTCTTTGTAGTGGCAGACTGAACCGAGTATACTTTATCTTTTAGAAGAAGAGACATGTTACTATTATTAGAAAAAGTCCTTAAAAACTCTTCTCAGTAGTCTGGGCAGGTTTCTTCACGGATCTTTCGGTATCTTTCTTCCATCTCTTTGGCATGCTCCAATACCTTCTCAAAAGTATACTTGTCCTTAGGAAAGAACCACCGTATGCCCACTTTATGCCCAATGCCATCCATGTCATAGATCATCCCTTTTTCTGAAATTACATTGTATTTTTCATCTATTGATTGTTCTTGCACTGTAAGACCTCGCTTGGTTTTGTCTTCCATGATGAGATCAGTAGAACCATCCCTTATGGCATAGAATATTCCTTTGTCTAGTACAGGAAGTTCCTGATCTGACTCATTATTTTTCGATTGGGTTTCCAATCATATTACCCCATTCAGTCCAAGAGCCATCATAGTTCCTAACTTGCGGATATCCCAACAGATACTTTAGGACAAACCATGAATGAGATGATCTCTCCCCTATTCTACAGTAGCAAATCACATCTTTATCTGGTGTAACTCCTTTAGGTTCGTAATTCTTCTTTAACTCATCAACAGCTTTGAAAGTGCCATCAGTATCATTTACAGCAGTAGCCCACGGAATATTGTGCGCACCTGGAATGTGGCCTCCCCTCTGAGCATGTTCCATAGGATATTCTGGCGGAGCTGTAATCTCTCCTGAGAATTCTTTTGGAGAGCGTACGTCGACTAGAACGGTGTCGGTTTTGTCAAGGGCTCGTCTCACATCAAATAGATAAGCTCTCATTCCTTCGTTAGGTGGTTTTGATACATATTTTGTTTTTTGAATCTGCGGTTCTTCTTTTGTATATGATCTTTTCTCCATTTCCCACTTTTTCCTGCCACCGTTCATGATCTTTACTTTTTCATGTCCATAATACTTGAATATCCAAAAAACAAAAGCTGCAAACCAGTTATTGAAATCACCATAAAGAATTACTTCGGAATCAGATGTTATTCCATTTCTTGACATTAATTCTTCGAACTGTGATTTGGTAACTATGTCTCGTGTCACAGGATCGTTGATGTCTCTTTTCCACCAAATTAAACTGGCATTTTGAATATGTCCCTGCCTGTAGGCATTTTCTGGATCATAGTCAACTTCAACAATCTTAATTGAGCTATTGCCTAGATTTTTTGCCACTGTCTCAGTATCTGTCAAAACCTCAGGATGTGCGTAAGTCATAACGTCTTTCTAATCAAGTTACAGAGGAGGGCCTTAATATTTTATACTCATCATATGCTTTTTAAGCAAAATTAGAATAGTATTCTTGATTGGATCTCAATAATGTAGCCGTTGTCAGTAAAGTTGGTTCAAAGGAAGCAGAAGATGCGGCAAAGAAAGTGGTCAAGAAATTACTTGGAAGAAAGATTAGAGTACATACCGTTTCTCCAATTCAAGTGGAAGGAGCTAAGAAAGTAGATGAATTAGAAGACCTCAAAACGGCAAAGCTTGATCTTACAATTACACTTGGCGGCGATGGTACCACCCTACGCACCTTTAGATATTTAGAAAATGAGACTCCAAATTTGGCCATCAATGTTGGAGGCAATAGAGGGATTTTATCAGAAATAACTATGCCAGAGATTGATACTGCAATAGAACAAATAATATCTGGCAATATACTTCTTGATAAAAGAATTCGAGTAGTTGCCTCTTGCGCAGGCCAGGAATTTCCTCCAGCACTAAATGAGATATACATTAACAGACAAAATCTAACCAAGACCTCACTTTTTGAGATAAGGTTCCAAAACGATACAGTCACACAAAAAATGGATGGCGTGATAATTGCTACTCCAAGTGGTTCAACCGGTCATTCATATTCTTTAGGCGGCCCAATTCTGCACGAAAGTTTGGGCGTTCTAATAATAACTCCAGTAGCACCAGTCAACAAACTGCCATCCATAGTAGTACCGGATGAAAAAATTGAGATAATAAGCAGTCATGATTCCAACATAATCATGGACGCTCAAGTAATCAAGACTGCAAGATTTGATGAGGTCATCACAATTAGAAAATACAAAAAACATGCAGTATTTGTAAGACTCAAAAAAAGAGGTCTAAGACAGATGAGCAAGCTTGGTTTTTAGGGTTTTAGATGCTACCTCTTTCTATGCAGGTATACCGTTTGCTTCACAAGATACCAGCTATACCACACCGCTAGTTTTTGAAGAAGTCAAGCATATCAAAAAGAATCAAGGTGCAATAACGGTTCTAATCGAATCAAACAGACTAAAAATTGTTGAACCTGAAAAAGAATTTACTGAGATGGCACTAAGAAAAGCAGAAGAGACTGGAGATTATCAACATCTTTCCAAAGAAGATGTTTCCGTTATTGCATTATGTTTGCAGCTAGAAGGAGAATTGCTCACAGATGATTTTGCTGTTTCAAATGTAGCAAAACATATGAATTTGAAAGTTGTGCCAATCATGACAAAAGGTGCAGACAAGATAAGTTGGGTTTATTTTTGTCCTGGTTGCAAATCAAGTTTTTCAAAAGTTTCTATTTGCCCAATATGCGGAAGCAAAACAAGACGCAAGTCATCCAAGCGGTAGTCTTCGTCCCATCCAGTCAGCTAGTGAACCATCATACAACCTGACGTTTTCATAACCGGCAATCTTAAGCTGGGTGAATACATTTGCGGCCCTATGGCCAAGCGCACAATAGCACACAAGTTCTTTGTCTTTTGGAATTTTTTGCTCCTCAAATATCTTTACGAGTTCGTCTTTCTCTTTGAAAAGAGAGCCCTTTTCTCCCACTCCATCCGTAAAAGGAAAAAGAACAGAGTTGGGTATTCTGCCCCCGATATACTCTTGCGGGGATCTAGCATCAATGATAAAAGCCGAGTCAATTCTCTTTTGAAGTTCTTCTGCCTCTATTCTAATAGCAGAATTTACTTGTGGTACAAAAGTAGCAGGATTTGGTTTATAGACCTCCTTTGTTATTGCAAGTCCTTTTTGGTGCCAACTTCTAATTCCAATGTCAAGAATCTTTGTTTTTTCATGTCCATAATATAACAGGGTCCAAGCTATCCTGGCTGCAGATGGGTCCATGTAATCGCCATATATTATTACGGTCTTTGTCTCATCAATTCCAAGAGAACTAAACAGGCTTGCAGCGTTTTCAGGTTCTAGAACAAGATTTGCACCAGAATCAGTTACCTTGACTACTTTTTCCACGCCAAGAGGTTGTGACCGCGGTATGTGTGCATACGAATAGGCAACACTGCCTCTAGAATCTAGTATGATAAGATCTGGGTCATTGTAATGCTCTGCCAGCCAAGAATGAGAAACTATCATTTAGTTGTTAAAGTCAAGCGGCAGTATTTTATTGTATATCAAATATCATGCAATGTTTTCTGGCCAATTTTTTTATCATTTTTTATTTCTGCGTCAAGTAGATTTCGTATCTTTTGTGCACGTGATTCACCCATTCCTTCTATTTTTGAAAGTTCTGCAATGGATGCACTAAAGGAGTTACTTGGAGACCCAAATTTTTCCAACATTCTTGATGCAAGCTTTTCACCTACACCAGGTAGGCTGCATAAAACAGACAATTGTTGATGATGTATGTTTCCTGACTTTCTTATCTTCTTAAGGAATGGACCTTTTGTCTTGCCTTGTCTTGCACACATTGCAACTAACAATTTGGCGGTATTTGACGCATTTGGCGTTGGCAAAACTGGTATCTTGAAATCTAACGCTACAGAGGAAATTGCACCATAGAAGACTAGCGGGTTTTCGGCAATTTGGTTTATTTCGTCAATGTCGCCCTCTATAATGATTGCAGGATGCTCAAAATGTTCCTTTAGCCTGTTGCATTGGTCAAACAATCTTCCATCAAAAACAGATGAAATAAAATCATGAATGCTTTTTCTTTCAACCACTGTTTCAGAAGCAACAATGTAATCGCCTATTGGAATATTTTTCATCTCGACCTTTACTCCAATTTCTTTTAAAAGATCAGGAATGCCGCTCTTTTTTTCTCGTTCATCAATTACCATTCGCATATCTTCTATCTTCATTGAACCGCTAAAATTCAGTCAGTATTTTATTTAGGAGTATCTGTCTTTGGTCCAGTCTGAGCTGCAGGTCCATGTAACATTTCTCGGATTTTTGTTTCCGATTCTTTGAGATTTTCCTTAAGTCTAGCTTCCTGCTTTGTGAGTACAGTTATGCGAGTATTTGCAAGTTCTTTTTTTTCCTCAAGTTCTGAAACTAGAAGTGGTTTTGTCGATTTAACAAGAATCGAACCTGCTGCCTTGTACACTGCATCATTATCACCGGTCTTCTTCAACGTCTCAAGAGCTCTTTCCGTTTCATGTTGTTCTGCCTCAAGATGCTGCTTTTGAGCCATGATTGATTGAAGGTTTTGTTGTAACTGTTGTAATCTACCTACTTGTTCCTGTAACCATGGTGGAATTTGTTCTCCTGAGGACATGCTTGTCCCAGTAGTTGTTTTGCTTATATTTTTACCGATTCTATTGCGTCGTTGCTTGTTTGAATCAGACGTAATGTGGAATTCAAGTTGGCACGAATATGTGCAAGTTCCTGAGTATCAATTAGAATTGTTATTTCCTTGTCAAGCAACATCTTTGTCTGAGTTGGGTTCTCATCATAAAACTTGTTATCAGTTTCTAAAGACTTGAAAATTGCCTTGTTTTTTTTACCAGCAAAAATTTGGATTTTAGCACTAAAGTTTGACGTCATAGGCCATGCCTGCTACTTTGAAACCACATTTCTTGCATACCCATATACCAACTGCCTCTCTACCGAATTGAATTGAGCCACAGTCTGGACATCTCCTCTTAGACTTGAGAAGTCGATGTACTGCAGTAAACTTTTTGCGTGGTTTTAATCCATACTTTTGACCCAGACCTTTTAGTGAAGCTCCTTTACCTTTTGCCATACTACATCAGCTGCTCTAGCTTCTTCCTTATTTTTGTTCCCACAGAGAGTGCTATTTCTGAGCACTTGATAAGTTGATCAACTGAGAATCCATCTCCCCCGCCCTTTTGCAGCGCACAAATGTTACCTGCAGAGTTTGTGGTGATAGTAATTCTTGCGTCCATGCATGTTTCTTCATCCTTGGTAGGATCTACAATTATGTAATCCCCTATTCTTGCCATAGTAACTGAAACTGGCAATGTCTTCACCGGAGGCTTGGATGTTACTCCTTCAACTAAAACTGGCGCTTCATCTTTAATTTCATATTTTGGAATGGTTGAGGAAAGGACTGCAGATACTGAGGCATATGAACATGCGTCAAAAAGATTTCCATCCGCGTCAATAACGCTGCTATCAATGAATATACCTACAACAGACTTGTTCTCAATTAAAACAAGTTGATGTAGATCAATCATTTCAGTCTCTCGTATACCACGGTCTACAACTCTGGCAAGTTCAATTACTTCTTCATTTGGAGGTCCAGGCTCTACATGTGGATCCGCAAGTGGAAGAATTTCAGCAGTACAGATAAGAATTCCCTTGTCTCCTAGATCAGGAAACGGCTTGTCAGGCTGGACTTTAACTCCTGTAATGACTTCGGTATTTCCTAGCTTTACTCTAGCAGAACCATTTGCTTTTGGAATAATTCCTGTTTCTATTGTTAAAGGACGTTGTTCGTCAAGGGCTCTACCATCCAATCTTTTTCCCTGCTTGAGCAAGTCCAAGATTTTCTCTCGTTTTAATTGATCAATTATTACCGATTCCAATTTTATTGCACTCCACTTTCAAAATATCTTTCAATAAGAGCTCTTCTTTGAACCTCGTAGACCTGCCTGCAACCACCTATAGCTGTTTGCAAACATGTTTTGTATTCCTCGGCTGTCAAGATTCCATCAAGCTGCATTAAAGTAACTTTACCAGAATTTGGCATTATTGCAACGGGCATGTCTGCTTGTCCTTCTTGATCTTCTTCGTTGTTTACATCCAGAACTATTCTGTCAGCTACTTTACCTGCCGCACATGCAGATACCAAGTCCCTCATTGGTATACCGGTGTCTGCCAATGCAACTGCTGCGGCATCAAGAGCAGCACATCTAGAACCACCATCAGCTTGGAGAACCTCCACAAAGACATCGGTAACAGTCCTTGGAAAATCTTTCAGGATTAAGGCTGGTTGAAGTGCTTCCTTTAGTACTTTGGATATCTCAATTTCTCTTCTTGACGGAGCCGGATTTTTTCTCTCAGTTACAGAAAATGGCGACATGTGATATCTACAACGCAAAATTCCAGTATCTTGATTAGCCATGTGTTTTGGGTGTACGTCTCTTGGTCCAAAGACACCTGCGAGAATCTTGTTTTTACCAAATTCAATATATGCCGACCCGTCAGCATTCTTTAGAACACCAACTTTGATCGAAATATTTCTTAGTTGGTCTACTCGTCTACCATCACATCTAATTCCATCTTCACTCATTAATTGTGTCATTATTTTCATCCTCTGGTATTCCTAGCATAGATTTGACTCTTTCAGTCAAGTTAGGCGTATGCGCTAGGGCATCCACCATTTTTACCGCCTCAATTGCCTTTAATAATCCCTCTGGATCGTCGCATGATACCACGATCCATCCATTCTGACCTATTGTTATAATTGCCTTTGTTGCCATTTCGATAGATTGGATCATTGAGCCTCTCTTACCTATCAGTCTAGGCACTTTGCTCGGAGCTATCTCAATTAGCTCACCAGAATCAATTTTGCCTAGATCTCTGTCTTGAACTGTCAAAAGTGGATCTCGTGATCTGTCAAAATTTGCAACTCTTGCAGCTACCAAGTCTCCAATGTTCAATCTTTGTTTTAATTCATCCTTGGTTGGAGAATAGTCCCTACCAAAAACATCCTGAGCTGGTAAAAAGCCTATAAAACAAGAATTAATGTCAAACTCCCAAGACAATGGAGAAGTTCCAACTACTTTTCCTATTACCAAGTCATTTGTTTTTGGCACATATACACCCGTTAGTGGAATTACTCTTACAGCATTCTCGAAAATTTCAGATATTCCTACACAAGTTGAAATTATTCTTTCTCCCTCTTGGTATACGTTTTGCTCTGGCCTTAATGGTCCTGTTACAATGACATCGCCAGGTATAACATATCTTCTTTTTATGTCCATCATTTCGCAACCTCAACAGAAGCAGTACCCTTTGTTACAGAGCCCAATCTATCAATCACGTTTGCTCTTGCCGCAGCCGGTATATCTAGTATTACTTTGAGAGATCCATTTGATTGCCATTCTTCCTTCTTCAAAGAACCAAATGACTTTAACACTGAATAAGATTGAGCCGCAAATTGTGCAGGTACAGCAACTTCAAGCAACATATTTTCTGACTTGAGTGGAATAATTGATCGGAGTTGTTCAATGATTTCTTTGATTTGTTCATCTATGTTTCTAAACGGATCAACTGAGACTCGAGCATCATCCATTGCTTGTTCTATTCTAAGTGGCGGATGTGGAAGATGGGATCGTGGATCTACAAAGCTTTTTGCAATAGAATCTACAATTTGTTTACGTTTTTCTGTGACCATCTTTCGTCTCTGATCTGTGGTGAGATTAAGGTCGCCTTTTTGCATTATAATTGTTGCAATAGAATTGGAGTCTGTAGTTTTGAACGCTTTCATCAACTTCTCCTCAGATGCCCTTGTTCCTTTGTTCGAATCTGAATACACTTCATCAGAGACTAGGACGCCTGAAACTTCCTTTCTTTTGCCAAGTTTAAACTCAAGGGCAGGATCGGGTTTGACTATAATTTCGAACTTTTCGCCCTCTACAGACAACCTGACAACAGTGACTTTATCCATGACTGAGGTATCCATTCTTGGTATTTATCTATACAGAAAAACTCGCTAGATTTTTATTTGGAATTTCAGTCTTCATCCACAAGGTTTGACTTCTCTAGAGATAATTGAAGAAAATGAAAATAGAATTATTGTTAAATTAAAGGGAATACCCATTCAATATGCCAATGCACTCAGAAGGATTTGCCTTTCTGGCGTGCCTACCTTTGCAATTGATGATGTTGTAATGATTGAAAATTCATCAGTTCTGGCAGATGAAGGTGTATCTCATAGACTTGCCATGCTTCCATTGAAAACAGACCTTTCTAGATTTGTAGAACCCTCTGCCTGCGACTGCCATAGTGAGTTAGGCTGTAGTCGTTGTAGAGTTTTATTGATGCTAGATTCTGGCAATTCTGACACGACTCGTACCGTTACATCACAAGATCTTAGTTCCGAAGATGAGGTTGTAAAGCCAGTAAATCCCAACATACCCATAGTGGCTTTGGCACCAGGTCAAAAGTTGAAGATTGAGGCTTATGCAAGACTTGGACGAGGTAGCGAGCATGCAAAATGGAACTCGGCAACCGTTTCAGTTCTAACTGAAGGTAGCAACGCTGATGAACATATTTTGATGGTGGAGACTGTAGGGAACCTCACCCCAGGTGAAGTAGTAAAAGCCGCAGTTGAAGAATTAGAGAAGAGACTAGGCGAATTTCAGCAGACACTTGCAGCACTTGGCTGAGCATATATTATATTTGGGTAAAAATTGGCATAAGTACACATGACTAATCAAGTTGTCATACGAATGGCAAAAGAGCTCAAGGTAGCCTCAAAGAAGAATAAAGCTCCTATCTGGTTAAGACTTTCAGAGATGGCATTAAAACCAGCCAGAACAAAAAGAGTACTCAATTTAGGTCAAATTGACAAGTCTGTAAATGATGATGATATAGTAATAGTGCCTGGAAAGGTTCTAGGTACTGGAAATATTTCACACAAGATAACATTATGCTCTTTCTCAATTTCTACAACAGGGGCAAAGAAAGTAACACAGTCGGGAGGAAAGATCATAGACTTTGCACAGCTAATTAAGAGCAACCCAACAGGTAAAGGAGTGAAAATACTTGGCTAAACAAGAACAAACACAAGCAAAGACAGAATCTAAAAAGCAACCTCAGGACATAATAGTAGACGGTACAAACCAAGTTGCCGGAAGACTGTGTTCACATGTAGCAAAATTATTGATAAATGGTACAAGAGTTTCAATTGTGAATTCTGAAAACATCATGCTTAGTGGAGACAGGTATATGATAATTGGTGAATATAGAAAGTTTCTCGAGGTAGCAAGTATCAATAATCCTAAATTCGGTCCATTCCATCCTCGTCGACCTGATACGATGATCACAAAGATGGTGAGAGGTATGCTTCCAAAGAACAAGCCTTC
>JBAVVB010000232.1:0-5705 GCA_049697075.1 Nitrosotalea sp. | reverse complement strand
ACAGCAACAACAGCAACAACAGCAACAACAGCAACAACAGCAGCAACAACAATCTACACAATCTCAAGTTCAGCAACAACAGCAATCACAAAATGATCATGGTGGAGACAACCATGGACAGCAATGGGGAGGTCATGGATATGGCAGAGGTTAAATTAGCAGGATAGGATGGATTTGTATACTATTAGCTTAGGCAAGGTAAATACATGAAAAAAATAATCCAGAAAATCTCATCTTTTGTCATCTTAGTACTTGCTGTATCTATTCTCATTCAATCAATTTCTGATGCTACAGCACAAAATACTGTTATACCTAATGCCGTAAAAAATAATGCTAAACTATGGGTGAACGGACAGATTAGCGATAATGATTTTATAACAAGCTTGCAATGGCTTGTGAATAATGGCGTATTAGTATTAACAACCTCACAAAACCATTCGTCTCAATCTTCTGTTAACTCTAATCCAAACTGTATGGATGCTGCCACACCAGGAATAGATTGGAGTGGGTGTGATTTATCTGGTCAGGATCTTTCTAATGTTGACCTAAGCGGGGCAGATCTCTCAGGTTCTATATTAAAAGGAGTGAATCTGTCAAAGGCTAACCTTGATGGCGCTGACTTGTCAGGTGCAAATCTTTATGGTGCTAATATCTCAGGTGCTAATCTTCAGGGCACAAAGTTTTATGGTGCTAATTTCAAAAATGCAAATCTTTATGGTGCTATATTATCTGATGCTAAACTTGCAGGTGCAGATCTTGATAATGCGGATTTATCAGGTGCAAACTTAGCTTTTGAAAGTCTTGTTGATGTAAAACTCCGTGGTACAAATCTTAATGGATCAGACCTTTCAGGAGCAGATCTGGACAGAGCAGATCTCTCAGGTGCAACATTAACAAACGGAAGATTGTACGGAACCAATTTTTTTGGGGCTAATCTAAAAGGAATAAATCTTTCAAACTCAAATCTAGCAGGTGCAAATTTCTTTAGTGCCAATCTGGAAGGTGCAAATTTTACTTCATCTGATCTTTCTGATACAAATTTGTCATTTGCAGATCTGACGGGTTCTGATCTTTCAGGTGCAGACCTTGTAGACTCGAAGATCACTTGGGCAAAGCTTGGTCAAGCAAAATTTGAGGGAGCGGATTTGTCAGGTACAGATTTGAGTAATGCAGATCTAACAGGAGCCGATTTAAAGAATGCGGACATGACAGCTGCCAAGATTGATAACACAAAACTTGCGAACGCCATACTTCTCTGTTTGAATAATCCAATATGTCTTGACTGAATTACCAAAACTACTAATAATGTAATATTTTATGGCATTTTTACCCATTATATTACTGAAAACTCAGTTTCTATTTTCTTTCAGTTCTAAAGTTTAATTTGGAGATTCATGATGTTTTGATATGCAGTACCTCAAGGTAGAAAAAGAGAATGATATTGTACAAATTACGATAGATAGAGCAGATAAGCTAAACGCAATGAGTCTTGAAGTCATGGATGAGTTTATTTCGGTTTTAGACGAATTGGAGAAAGACTCATCAAAAGTGATCATAATTACAGGAGCCGGACAAAAAGCATTCTCGGCAGGTGCAGACATTGAATATATGAGCAAGATTGGGCCTACAGAAGCAGAAAAATATGCACTCAGGGGACACGAGGTTCTAAACAAGATAGAAAAATTGGAAAAACCAGTAATAGCTGCAATAAACGGTTATGCACTTGGAGGTGGCTGTGAGCTGGCGCTCTCTTGTGATCTTAGGTTTGCATCACCAAATGCACAACTAGGCCAACCTGAAGTAACATTAGGTATCTGCCCGGGATGGGGTGGTACACAGAGGTTGTTGCGAATTGTGGGTCCTGCAAGAGCAAAAGACTTGATTTTTTCAGGTAGAAGAATTAGTGCAGAGGAAGCATTGTCAATGGGTCTAGTCAACAAAGTTTTTCCAGCTGAAACTCTACTTTCTGAAACCAAATCTTATGCTGAAGGTGTTGCAAAAAACAGTAATTTCGCAGTTGGCATATCTAAAATGCTTGTCAATAAGGGAATGGATGCAAGTTTAGATACTGGACTCAAGCTCGAAATTTATTCATGGTCTCTTTGTTTTTCAACCAAGGAAAGAGAAGATAGAATGAATTCTTTTCTACATAAAAAATAGCTAGATAACAGTAGCTCCTCTACTTGGTTTGCATATTACCACTGTACATTCTATCTTGGCTGAAGCAAATCCCTTTTTCATGGAGTTCAATATTTTTCTAGGATTACTGGATATTGATGTAAAAGCAATTACTGATGGTCCAGCCCCACTAATTGTTACTCCCATAGCGCCTGCATCAAGGGCATTATTCTTTACTTTATCAAAACCTGGAATCAGATGCTTTCTTGCAGGTTCCACTATTATGTCGTTTATGGAACTACCTATCAATTTAACATCTCTTCTCATAAATCCGACAGTTAATGCCGATGCGTTTGAGAGATTCTTGACATGATCTGAGAGTTTTACTTGTTTTGGAAGAACTTTTCTTGATACTTCTGTCTTTTTTTGGGGTACGCGAATTTTTGGAATAGCCACACAAAGAATCAAGTCTTTCGGGGGATCGATCTTTATTACATTAAACGGATCTGTTCTTACTATAACAAATCCCCCTAGAACTGACGCAGCAACATTATCATAATGAACTGATCCTGCACTAGCCATCTCGCCTAGCCCTGCATATTTGACCAAATTATTTCCGTCGAGTTTCAATTTGAACAAGGCATCAAAGGCAACTGCTGCAGCAGCTGCTGAGGCTGCACTGCTACCCATGCCAAAGCCTGTTGGCACCCCCTTCTTAATTTTCAAAACTAGGCCAGTTTTTATTTTAAATTTTCTAGCCATCTCTTTTATTACAATACCTGCAGAATTTTTTTCTGGTTCAATGGGGACAGAGTCAAGACTTTGAATTTTAATTCCTTTACCTTCCTTTTTTAACTGGATTTGATCATAATATGCATCCAATGCCAATCCAAAAACATCAAACCCTGGACCCAGATTTGCAGTAGAACATGGAGCCTTTACAGTTACACTCTCAACCATAATCTTCCATCTCTTCTCCCATGTTAAGAATTCTGCTCAATGCTGCATGAAGGTTAATCATGCCGTCTCCTGTAGCATTTGAAATTGGTATCAAACCTTGTGCAAATCCTCCCAAATTCATACTCCTTAAAAGATTTGAAGCAAGGGTATAACTCTCGCCATCTGATTCTTTTGCAATGGCTTCTTCAAGACTTGCCATGTTTGAAGACCATTTTAGTATGTCTTTAATTTTGTCTTCTATAAGATCTACTTTTGTTATCACATTTACTTGGGGTAAACCCAATCTTAGTTTAACAGATGTTGCAAGTAATGCTATTGATACAAAATTAACTGCTGTTGTAATGAGGGAGCCGTCATGAAGAAATACCGAGGTCTTTTGTTCCGCATTTAGGTTTTGCACAAAAAAGAGCCCGCTAGCTCTATATGCAAATAACTCAATTTGACCTGGCGTATCTACTATCAAATAATCCGGATTTACGTTATCAAGCTCATGTTGTAATTCATCAATCTTGGAGGCAATGAGATCATTTGCCATGATCATGGCTCCATTTGGGCCTAGGTCATACTGTCTCATTATTGATACCATATCCACATAATCTCTCACATCTACATCACATGTGTATGGAAGATTTTCTACTCCGGGATCCAAATTTAACATTCCAACAAAATGGTTATTTCTAGTATAATAATCGAGAATTTTTGAAGCCAGTAGAGATTTACCAGATCCTGCAGTTCCTACAAGAAAAATCACTTTCATTTTTGATCAACTATTTTATGCTGAGCTTATATTTCCATCCATGAGTAGAGCATGCGATGAATTGGAAGCTATTGGCACTGCCTGTAAGTGTAATACCATTTCTAATTATTGCTGCTACGTTTAATGTTAGTCTTGCAAATCTGCTTGCGGTAGGCATGGTGCCATTTATTGGAGCCGCACTTGCTATGGCATGCAAGCTATTTACTCAAGGTTTGAAATTCAATTATTTAGTTAGGAAATTTTTAGGACCCATCGATGTAAACTGGAGAACAATTTCGGTAAGGATAGGAAGTGAATTTGTTACATCAACAACTCCCTCTTTTGTAGGGGGTGAGTTAGTAAGAATCATGTGGTTAAGTAAGAAAGGCGTACCAGTTGGAAAAGCATCCTATGTTACAATTGTGGAGATCGTAACAGAGGTTTTGGTATCAGGAATATTTGCTATTACTGCTGCAGCCTTTTCCTTTGCCTATGGAGCATATGTAGTAGGTATAGCTATACTTGCAGTTAGTTTGCCCATAACCGGGGTCTGGGCCTCGCTATTTTTCTTATCGTCTAAAAGAACATTTCAGGTACCAGGATGGATTTCAAGAGTTGCTGCAAAAGTGGGAAAAGGCCGTTCTTTACAATATATTGAAAAGACAAACCTTTGGATGAAAGAAATTTGTGATATGAGTAGGGAAACACGACACAATCAACAAATGAAAAAAGCCTTTGTAGTATCAATGATAATTTCGGTATTCACTTGGTCATTTTATGGACTTTCATTTATGATAATTGCAAATGGGGCAGGTTATGTCACAGACTTTTTCCATTCTCTAATGGCTACAATGGCCGCAAATGCGATAGGAAATCTTCCAGTAACTATTGGTGGTTCTGGCCTAACCGAGTTTGCTATATGGGCCTACCTTGGACATCTAAATACGTTAACGTATGAAGCTGCAAAGAACAGCCTTCAGTGGAATATCATCATAGCTTGGAGGATCGCAACTTATCATGTAGGTCTAATCATAAGTTGGCTATTTCTCATGAAGGTAGTCTATCCAAGTATCAAAAGTCAAAAAGCTGTATAGAAAGCACTTTATCTTCACCGTCTTTACTTTTTCATTGTGGATTATTCAGGAAAAATAGTCGTAATCACTGGTGCATCAAGTGGCATCGGAAAAGAATCTGCGTTAGAATTTGCTAAATTACGTGCTTCTATTGTACTTGTTTCAAGAGATACAAACAAGCTTGAGGAAGTTGCAAAAGAACTCTCCAAGTATAAAACTCAAATTCTCGTGTGCGCTTGTGATGTATCTCAAAAGGACCAAGTAAATCAAATGAACAAGAAAGTTTTGGAAAAGTTTGGCACCATTGATGTACTTGTAAACAATGCAGGTTTTGGAATTTATGGTAATTTCAATGATCTAAAAGTAGAAGAAATAGAGTCGCAGATGGGAACAAATTATCTGGGTATGGTATATTGCACCAAGATTTTTTTGCCAAAAATGCTAGAACAAAAATCTGGCCATATAGTAAACGTGGCTTCAGTAGCTGCAAGTTTTGGTATTCCTAGAATGACGGGTTATTGTGCATCCAAGTTTGCAATGTTGGGTTTTTCAGAATCGCTATATCATGAACTGAAAGGAAGTGGTGTAGGAATAACTGTTGTAAGCCCAATAATGGTACGAACTAACTTCTTCAATCATAATTCATTTAACAAAATGCCAAGATATGCCACCGCTCTTAGCGCAAATGCTGTCGCAAAAGCTGTTGTAAGAGCCGCCTCTTCGCCTAGGCTTGAGATTGTGGTTCCTCAATTTGTAAGGATAGCAATATGGTTTAAACAGACATTTCCATACTTGATAAATCCGATAGTTGGTGGAAT
>JBAVVB010000231.1:0-3164 GCA_049697075.1 Nitrosotalea sp. | reverse complement strand
GCTGGATGCTGTACGTCAATTTCCTTAAGAATAGTAGCACCATCGTTTGTAATTGTAACATCTCCTAATCCATCCACAAGCATCTTGTCCATTCCTCTTGGGCCAAGGCTTGTTCGTACTAGTTCAGCAACAAGTTTTGCTGCTGCAATATTGTTTTTCTGAGCATCTCTCCCCTTTTGCTGTAAGGCGCTCTCCTTTAGCACAAGAACAGGACCTTGTGGTGTTTGTTGAATTGAAGCCAAAATTATCCTCTCGCTATCGTGATTTAGTTTCCCCTTTTAATACCTTATCCATCCAAAATTTTGAGATAGGTTCTGTTTTTAACATCTACTATACCGCTATACAAGATTCTGATCTCCGGTAATGCAAGAAATGGGAGAAAGAGCGGGATCAGATGAGGTTGTTTAAATCTGCATCCTGCCTCAACTAGTTTTTCGTCAATTTCGTTGTACTTTGTTACTGCTTCCTCAAGGGGCAATTTGGAGACTAGACCTCCAACAGGCATTTCAAATTTGCATATTATTTTTCCATCTCTTGCAGCAACCATTCCACCTTGCGTTTTTACCAGATCGTTTGTCACAAAGGCCATGTCCTTTTCATTGGAGCCGATTACGATCAGGTCATTTTCATGAAAGCTTTGCGTACATCCAAAGGCTCCAATCTCACCGCCAAAGTTCTTCAAGAATCCAACACATTGCTGCCCAGTACCATATGTTCTGTCTATTGCTGCTATCTTCCAGACATCTTTCTCTTGAGAAGCAATTACATTTCCATCCTTTACGCAAAGCTCTTCATGGTCTTTTCTTGTTATAATTTCAGTATCTAGTCTGATTACAAGGGCCTGGGCAGAGTTTCCCTTGCCCTTGACTACAAAATCCTTCTCTGTGAATTTACGTCGTACTTTTACCGTTTCTGTCATCCATTTTGAGACTGCTAGTTTTGCATTTTTGAATACAGTTTTACCGTGAGCCACCACTAATTTTCCTCCTACGAAGACCTTATCCGGTTTTACCTTGTTTAGATCATCTAAAACTAGAATGTCAGCAAGTTTTCCCGGAGCAATTCCCCCCAGGTCTTTACCCATCTTATAATATTCAAAGCAGTTTCTGGATGCAATGGTTATTGCATCTATCAATTCCATTCCCATAGATGTTGATTTTCTGATGCAATGATCAATCATACCAAAATCTAAGAGATCTTTTGGAGTTACTCCATCAGTGCAAAACATCAGCCTATCAAAATAGGTCTTCTGAGACAGCACGTTTGGTATTATCTTATCAAGATCTCTTCGTATAGATCCCTCTCTCATCATAACCCACATTCCAAGCCTTAGTCTTTCCATCACTTGATCATAGTCTATTGGCTCATGGCATGAGAATATTCCAGATGCAATGTAGGCATTTAGCTTCTTGTCGCTTGCACCTGCAGTGTGACCGTTTATGATTCCATCATTTTCAAGAATGTAATTTAGACTTTGAATCGTATTTGGATCCCGCGTTGTGACCTTGGTCCAAGAAAATACTTCTCCCATACCAAGAACATTTTCTAATTCAAAGGCCCTCTTCTGTTCTGTCTGGGATATCGTTCTTGCGTGGCTAAACTTTCTGTCAACTGGAAGACCACCTGGTATCATGTGAAATACTCTTATTGGTAGATTCTCTGTCATCTTGACAAATTCCCTAAATCCCCTGTATCCACAAACACTTACAATATCAATTGGATCTGAAAATAATGCGGTAGTACCACATAGAAGAGAATGCTTTGCAAGTTCAAAAGGTAGGATGTACTGGTCCATGTGTATGTGAGAATCTGCAAATCCCGGAGTGACAAATTTTTCTTCCAAGTCAATGACTGCAGTTTTTTCACCAACAGTATGCGACGCGTCCTTTCCAACATATGCAATTCTGTCTTTTAAAACGGCAATCTGTGTTTGCGGCATTATTTCTCTTGAATAGACGTTAACAAGTTTACAGTTTTTCAATACAACGTCTGCTTTTTTTTCGCCCATTGCAACTTTGTTTAGTGGACCAATCATCGATGAAAGAGAGCTGGCCTTCACAAAGTGACTTTGGGCAAATACATTATTAAAGCGATGTTTAAATTACGGTCAGCCATCGTCTTCTTTTATGAACATGCCGAAGGAGATTAGACGATACTGTCGCAAGTGTAAGAAACACACGTTACAGAAGGTCTCCTTGTACAAGGCAGGAAAAAGACGAGGCTCTGCAATAGGCGAAAGAAGACATGCCGAAGACAAGAAAGGATACGGCGGTCAGAAATTCCCCAAGTTAGCCAAGCCGGCAAAGACTACAAAGAAGATGACACCTATTTTCACGTGTCCTGAATGTAAAAAGAAATGGAATGTACCCGGAATAAGACTGAGAAAGTTGGAGTTGGTTGCTGCATAATGAAAAAGGCCCAAATCCTCATCCCAAAACCAGGAAGTAGATTCCAGCGAGTCCAGTGTAAAGAATGCGGAGAGGAAAGTGTTGTTTATTCCCATGTTTCTACCACAGTTGCATGCAAGGCTTGTGGCAATACATTGGCTGAACCAACAGGTTCTATCGCAAAGGTTAACGGTAAAGTTTTAGGCAGCGCCGAGTAGCTCGTAATCGCTTTTTGTGTTAAGATTTATCGCAATACGTTTGTCATCAATTACAACATAGGATTCTTGTACACGTTCCATTCCCACAATAGCTTTTGGGTTTACAATCGATATGCCTGTAAACGCACATTCATTTCCGTTGTAATTTACAAGATATTCTGGTTTTATTCCAATCAAGTCCAAGAATTTTTTGCTTACAAGAACACTTGTCCATGATTGTCTGTTTTCAGAATCATTTACAATTTTTTGTATGATTTCAGAATCTAGTAATGCAAGGTCACCGGACACTACAAGGACGTTATCATCAAAACTTTTCAGTACCTCATTTAGATCCTCCACGTATCCTTCTCCCCTTGTTTCAACTGTTGACATACCAAGATCCTTTACAAATTGGGATGTTTTTGGAGCATTACAACTTGTAGCACATATTATTTTTGAAAAACATCCAGATTCTTCCAATGCAGAAATAACATGTTGGATAATGGGTTTTCTATATTTGAGGAGGAGTTTTTCCTGGGACGACTCCATCCTTGTACCCTTGCCTCCACACATTACAAGA
>JBAVVB010000230.1:0-2539 GCA_049697075.1 Nitrosotalea sp. | reverse complement strand
TCTACAAATATCTTGCTAAAGCCAGGCCCCCTTACTGCATGATTGTAATAGAAGATATCTCCTGCAGCAGAACCAAGTTTTTCAAATTGTTTTCTTGCCGATGATGTCTTTGATATGAACACAACATTTCCTTTCTTTTTGATTGCCAAAGTGATAGAATTGCCAAGTGAAGACTGTCTTGTGAGAAACTGCGAATATAGCGAACCATCAAGTGCTACTATGTCCGCCATGTCTACTGAAGCAACACAAGCTTCCACTTCCATCTTGCTTGCCTGCGTCTCAAGCTCTGGAGAAGGCTGACCCAAGCCTTGGTTGTGTTTTTCAGTTATAATTTTACCATCTGATTTTATTGATACTCCGGTAACCACCCATAACTCAAGCCCTTGAAATTTTGTACTGTTATAGCTACTATCTATGCCTGCTATGACTGCATCCTTTTTCTGAGGCAAATAGTCAATCCAGTTTTCTTTGGCAGCCTGGATGATGCGCTCAAATGTCTCCCCTTTGAAGATGGATTTTGCCTCATCTCGCTTCTTTAAGGCCTCGCGATAAACGGTATTGAGCATAAAACACCTTTACCTGTAAGGATAAAATGTTTCTCGTTTGAAATAGCTTCATTCCACGGTTAACGCAAAATCAACTCCAAGCTAACTAATTATTCTAGTTATTCCTAGTACTATCATGTTCCAAAACGAAAACACCTGGCCCAAGTATGTATCAAACAACTCTACAGATGAATTTCACCGCAAATTTGATCAAGCAATAGAGGAAATCAAGAAAGATTTTGGTAAAAATTACCCCATGATAATAGGTGGAAAAGAGATATTTTCAAGCAACCAGTTTCAAGTGCATTCCCCTGCTGACAAGAATCTTGTTTTGGCAAACTTTCCACTGGCCTCAAAGGAAGACACATTACATGCAATTGAATCTGCCAAGGAGGCTTTTCACAAGTGGTCTCTTACATCGTACCAAAAAAGATCTCAAATATTTCGAGAGGTAGCAGATGTATTTGCACAGAACAAATTCAATCTTGCGGCAATACTGAGTTTTGAAAATGGCAAGAACCGGCTAGAGGCCATGGGAGACTTGGATGAATCAATCGATTTTATGCGATTCTACGCAGAACAACTTGAGCTAAACCAAGGCTTTTCAAAGGAGACTCAAAGCGCAAATCAAAATGAAAAAACTCGAAGCGCACTGAAACCCTATGGTGTCTGGGGAATAATATCTCCGTTTAACTTTCCATCTGCAATATCAATAGGAATGACCTCTGGTGCATTAATTACTGGCAACACTGCCGTATTGAAACCATCCAGTGATTCTCCTATCTCTGCCTACAAATTCATCGAGACCATATACCACAAACTTCCTCCCGCAGTTGTAAATTTTGTACCTGGTTCTGGTAGCATTGTAGGCAGAACCATTTTAGAAAGTCCACTTGTGGATGGAATTGCATTTACTGGTTCAAAAGAGGTTGGGATGTCAGGCTTTAACGCATTTGTTGAAAGCACCCCAAGACCGTTCATCTCTGAGATGGGAGGGAAAAACCCCGCAATAATTACAAAAACAGCTGACTTGGAAAAGGCAACAGATGGTGTCTTGAGAGCAGCATTTGGTTATAGCGGCCAGAAATGTAGCGCGTGTTCAAGGGTCTATGTCCAAAAAGATATTGCAAATCAGTTTGTAGAGAAGCTGGTTGCAAAGACCAAGGTGCTAAAGATGGGAAAACCGTGGGAAAAAGACGTGTTTGTCAGTCCTGTAATAAATGAGGCATCTTTGAAAAAATTCCAAAGGGCTGCAGAAATTGCAAAAAAAGATGGCAAGATAGTTTGTGGCGGTTCTGTTTTGTCTGATTCACAATTCAAGGATGGAAACTTTGTTGAGCCTACAATTGTTGTAGGCCTTCCAAAAGATCATGAACTAGTGCGAGAAGAGCTGTTTGTCCCATTTCTTTGTGTGGAAGAGTTTGACAACTTTGATGATGCAATATCTGAAGCCAACAAGAGTAACTACGGACTCACCGCAGGAATTTTCAGCCAAGACAAAAACGAGATTGAATCATTCTTCAATAGAATTGAAGCAGGTGTTACATATGCAAATAGGGCAGCTAGTGCCACAACAGGAGCAATGGTTGGAGCTCAGCCTTTTGTAGGATGGAAATATTCTGGAATCTCAGGCAAGGGTGCAGGCGGTGCTTACTATTTACTTCAATTCATGCGTGAGCAAACTCAAACACGATGTGAATGAAGAAAAGAACTTCCAAGAAGCAAGATGTTTCGTTTTCTTTCCTTTAGTCGTCTTATTGAATAAGGAAGCCAATTGGTTCCATACGGTATGTATTCTGATATGGAAAAACCGCTCTTGATCAAAACTGGCTTTAGTTCGTCTCGTATTCCCTTTAACATCTGAAACTCAAACTTTCTTTCATTTTTCTTTGATAAATTCATGGCAAGATCAACCATCTTGGAATCATGAGTTGCTATTGCAAACTCGTTACCGTATGAAAAAAGCATCTTTGTGAGTCTCTTGTAGTTTTCAT
>JBAVVB010000229.1:0-4250 GCA_049697075.1 Nitrosotalea sp. | reverse complement strand
TCTCAGAATAATGACAGACCGTTAGATGAATCAGAAAGAAATTGGCTTTTAGCAGCTGCTAACAGAGTTATGGCTTTTTCTCAAAATGGTCCTCTACAGGTTAAAATCAATGACAACGTAATTGCGGAAATCGATTTACGAGGTATATTATCTGCCAATCCAGTTGATGGCACTACAATTAACATAACTGATCCCGGAATCAAAGTGAAAGGAGATTTGGTCGGTCTTGGTGGTATGTATTATTATCCATCCTTTTTTGGTGCGGATAATACGACTCAAGTTGTAGAATCTTGGAACTGGCTATTATCTCAGCTAAAGACCCCTAAAGAAGAATTGGAGGTAATGATAGAGGGGTACTGCGTTATGGATTTTATATTTTCAGGAAAAAATATGCCAGAAATGTATAGAATCATGAGTCTTGCAACGGATCTAAAAATACTTTATGAGATGAACATGAATATACAATCGAAAATATCAGAATTGAGTGAAAAAACCAAAGGTAATTTTCGTGCATTTACAAGATTCAATTCTAAAAATAATCCTGAAGGCATAACTAGAATTAGAGAAATAATATATCAATTAGCAGATCTTTCTGCTGAAGTTAGACTGGCGGTTATAGCAAAAAGAATAGGAAAAGATGTTCAGATTAGTAAATCTCCAGATCTTTTAATAGATGGTGTAAGAGTCGAAGTTAAGTTTGACAGAGGCGATGGTCTAGACAACGATGCATTTGTAAACAAATTATTAAAGGGCCTGAATCAAGGTGGCGAGCTAATTGCCATCGATACTCTAGATTTAAACATAAAAAACACGAGAAGTATCAAATTAACATGGCTATCCATTACTGATCTGAGAAGTGCGTTAGAAACTGGGAGTAAGGCAGTAAAAAATGGAAGAAAATGTGTTTTATTGCTTTCAGGTTCCAACAAGGGATATTTCGGAAGACTGGGTCTAGTTCATTAATTTTTTAATAAATAGGGTAACAGAATCACAAAAGAGATAATTCTCAAGACTAAATTATAAGAAAAGGATTTTTTATCAAATCATGTTTTAAATTTATTTTAAATATACATACAAATTAATATCTATCAATAAAAATGACTGAAAAAAGTGATGAACGTTGGTTTATTCTCTCAATTATAATGGGCGCACTAATTGCAACTCTCTATGATGTTCATCAATATTGGATACGTGGACTATTAGAAATTCTTACGCCCAACGCAGTACAATATTCCACAGTACTTGTAAAAACATTGGCAGGTGTTTTATCTGCTTTAACAGCCATAGGATATTATTACTTTGGTTTTAAGAGGACCCAAAAAAAATTCATCACACCTATGAATGTCAATCTGAGTGTTTCGTCAGATCACGAAGGACAAAGACTTCTTTCTGACAAAGTAGAACTTTCTCTATATGCCGCAAGCAAATATCTTGAAAAGGTTTCATCTGTTTTTCCAAACAATTCTGCACAGAGAGCAGAGTTTGAACTTATTGTAGAGGGCTTTTTGCTTTACATGATTGCTGCAAGAGACGGGATATTGCAAAAAATAAACAGTAAATTGAGTTCACCATTAGCTGAGAGAAGAGTAGAACTTAATGACATGTTTAAACAACAATTGCACTCTGATCCAAATTCCAAATTCCAAATTATTTTGAATATGATAGAAGACTGTACTCAAGAACCAGAGAAAGTAATCTCTGCTTCTAATATTCATTATTGGTATTGGGATAGGACAAAAAGTTGGTTATGGGAAATCAACAGAATGAGAAATCGTATAGCACACAATAGAATTCTGGGACAACAAATAGCCGTGGTTGTAGGTAATAATAGTGGAATGGTAACAAAGTTAATTGTAGATGTAATAAAAAAACAACCTATAGTAAAAGTGGGTACCAAAACTAGTCGTGTTCCAATTACAACTCCTAAAGAAGAAACCATCACAGAAAATGATATAAAAAAGTATCTTACTGAATGTTATTCTAAATTGGATATGCTCAAGAATGACATCAACAGATTATTGTAAATTAAATAATTTCTCATTGATTCAAGTTCACATATTCTGGACTGTATTTTTTATTGCTAATTCACAATCAGGACACAAAGCAGGTACTTTGTTTCCAATCAATTTTCCCGTATATGAATACTGACCTTGTTTACCGCATTGATCACATTCTGTGGTATTGTGAGTGTGTATCTCAGACTCCATATGGCGTTGCCACTCTTCATCTGATTCTGTTGAATACTCATGTATTCCGCAGTTGCGCATTAGTTTAATTCGTATTTTCTAGAAGATTAATCTTATTATAATTATAACAATTTTCTCAAGGTTCTTTTCTTTATAGTAAATGAAACTTTGTTCTTGATCTTCTTTTTCCAGTCAAAATATGCCCTTCTTGATATTCCCAACTTTGACAAATCTTTCAACTTGAGATTCTTTATGATTCAGGTACTCCAAAAACACATCCCAAAATAGCTTCCAGTATTCTTGGACTTTTGTCTGGTCCGCATTTACATCTTAAGACCTTTCTTGATTATTTCTAAAGCGTCTGCTGTTTTTTCCGGTTTAGGGAGTTGTATCATGAACACATTAGAGCGGCCATATTCTGAATGAGGAGAGGAGAGAGCCAACATAGATGTTTCAGTTAAAGCCTCAAAGAACTCTAAAGACTCGTTTGCATACAATAATACCTTTTCTTCAATTTCTTGTGAAAAGTGTAATGTCATTTTGACAAAAACATGACACAGGCCATCCTGTAGTATGTTAAGATTGGTTTCAACTGAGATGGGTTTTCCAGCTATTTCCTTCATTATATCATCAAATCTTTTCTCTTCCATTATGATGCATGGTACCTTTTTGCCTTCAAAATCATAAAGCGTGATATCCTTGTGTCGTTGGGCCAAAAGTTCTTCCAGCTCCCTGTCTGCCATATGCTAGAGATTGACAGGACCTTATTTTAAAAATATACACACAGGAGGTTTAGATTATACACAGAGTTTTTGCAAGTATCTCTGCTCGTTCGTTGTCAGATTCAGCAATTTTCTTGCCATTATACTTGTTGTTAAAGTAAATCAAATCAATCATCTTTGACTTGTCTACATTTACCACTGTTGCGTTGTAAGGACTCTGGATCTTTTGGCTAGTCAAGATTACTAATTTATCCACAACTGCTGATTTTGATATGTTAGAGATTCGGTCTAAACTGTCTGCATTGTTCAAATTTGTCATTATAGCCACACCTACCTTGGCTCCAAACGAATCCTGATACACAGCATCTAGAGCCAGATTTTGTTTCTCGAGTTTACATATACCTCCCATTTCATGTACAAGATTTGCCAAGTTGTGTACGGCCTCTTTGAGATCTTTTTCTGAAGATGATTCGTTGCAAATTTTTCTTATTGCGATAAAATCAGATATGGGCACGTCCATTATGCTTCCTCGCACTTTAAGTCCCGGATACGTTTGTTTTATAGCATCATCAATCACATTTTCATCAATTTTATCAAGACCTGACTCTTCTGATTTTTCCATTGCATGATACAAGATGTTGATAACAGATCTGACACTTCTAAATTCTGGAAACTCCTCGTAAAGTGCTTGGATTTTATCGATTAGTTCTTCCTCTGGCTTGGAGCCAAGCTTGCTGTGTTTGTCATTGTGTTTTATGTATTCAACGGCAATTTCTGCAAGTTCATCTTTAGAGTTTGAGCCTACCAGATCAATCTTATAGTTTGCCTTCTCAAGTCTATCAAAAACAGATGGATTGGTGTTCTGTACCTCTGCATATCCTGATGGAGTTGAAATTAAAAGCAGTGTGCACGCTGGAATGTGAGAGTTTATCATCCCCTTTACAAATTCTATCGAGTCTTTATTTCCGTCAAACTCATCTATCTCAAGGAGTGTAATTTTTCCCAAAAACCTATGGGCAAATTTTGATATGGCCGATATTATGCCAAGCAACTCCTCGAGATTTTGTATGTTTTCAAAGGAGTTTGTTACAACACTTCTTATCAATGCAGATTCATGATAATTGAATCTCTGAGTAAGAAATTGCTTTAGATTTTCATCAGAAACATGTTCTTTTCCAGATATGATGTCATCTACCTTTTCTTTAATTGTCAATCCCGTTAGCCTATTTATCACAGTATAGTTGATGGCTTTCTTTGCAGAATTGTCACCTTGTTCTGCTCTTTCTCTTATGTATGCTAGGAATTTTGTTCGCAATTGAATAAAAAAATCATTATCAAATCC
>JBAVVB010000228.1:0-2640 GCA_049697075.1 Nitrosotalea sp. | reverse complement strand
AGGTTGAATTTCAGGAGTAGTTAATTTAGCCAATTCAAACATTGAAATCTTTTTGTCTCCAACAATGTGTACATAACCGTACAAATTTTCTTTCTGAACATCCATTATTCCCTTGGATACATCTTGGGCAAAAAGATATGTTCCAAATCTGTCTACAAACGCATGTGGGTAAGGCCATTTTTTCTTTGCCACAAAATTGGTTCTTATAATCAAATATTCCGAAAGTCTGTTTACTTCATATTCTCCTATCAATTTTGTCAAAGCATAGAAATTCTCAGGATATGGAATGGATCTTTCTTTATACATTCCAGTATGCCCGTCGAAAACACAAGCAGTACTTAAGTAGATAAATTTAATGTCTCTTTTTTTATCAAGAACTGCATTCACCAAGTTTTTGGTACCTTCCACGTTTGTATTCCATGCAAGTGGTCTGTTTTCTTCACATGGTCTTATGTGAGTCAAAGCAGCAGCGTGTATTATGGTATCAAAGTCATGATTTTCTATATAGTTGATGACATTTTTCTTGTTAATTATGTCAAGTTCCTGATGCGACGGTGTTAGTGCACTTGGAAAAATCTTCTTTAATTCAGTGACAAGGGCTCCATTTCCACCTGTGATTAAAACACTCAACTTTCTTCTGATGCTTTAAGTAAACTATGTTGTAAACCTTTCCCGAAAATCTAATACTGTAGCCTGTCTATTTTTCCACTCAATATGTTGGCAACTCTCAAGGCAGTCTTACCATCACCTAGTGATTTATTCCACTCTAGATCATTTTCATGTGAGGTAATCACCTTGACTGCAGTTTCTACATTTTTTGGATCTAATCCTGCAAGTATGTTAGACCCTGCTTCTATGTATTCGGGTCTCTCAGTACTCTCGCGTATTGTAACGCAAGGTTTCTTAAAGTATAATGCCTCTTCTGGAACTGTACCAGAATCTGTAATGAGACAAAATGCATTCTTCTCCAATTTGGAAAAATCAAAAAAACCAAGCGGTTTTATCAACTCGAGATTGCTCGGCATCTTTCTTTTTTTGATCTTACTTAGCGTCCTTGGATGTATTGGATAAATTACTCTCTTCTTGAATTTCTTGCCTATTGTTTGCAGGGAAGAAAAAATTTTTTCCAAGGCCTCTGGAGAATCCACGTTTTCACTACGATGTGCTGTAACCAAAAAGTAACTATTTGGTTCCAAATTCATTTTTTCCATAATGTTGCTAGATTCTATCTTGGATGAAAAATAGTCTATGACATCAATTATTGGATTTCCTACAACGTATATCTTACCTGGATGAATATTTTCTCGAATCAAGTTTTCTCTGGAGTATGTTGTATATGGCAACAAAAGAGAAGAGAGGTGGTCAATTATGACTCGATTTTTTTCTTCAGGCATACGAAAGTCATAGCTACGCATGCCAGCCTCGAGATGAGCTATTTTTATCCTATGGTGAGCGGCAGGGATGGCTGCAAGACCACTATTTGTATCACCTAAAATTAACAAAACATCAGGTTTTTCCTTCAATAATATTTCTTCTGATTTTGTTATGATATCTGAAACCTCTGGCCCGTACTTGCCTGTTCTTATTTTCAGGTCATAGTCAGGTTTGCGAATGTCAAGTTCATCAAAAAAGACCGAATTTAACTCGTATGTGTAATTCTGACTTGTGTTGATCATCACATGATCAAAATTTGCGTCTAGTAGGGAGAAAATCCTACTCAATCTGATTATCTCGGGCCTTGTCCCAAAAATGGACATTATTTTCATGTGATATGGCATGATGTTATTGCCAAATTTAAAAGGTTTTCAGATGATTGCAAAATTAATTTCAAGGTTTGCACGATTGAGCAATTAAGACTTATTAACTCAGCGCCAATCATTGCATTTGAGTTGGATTACTCATCGGTCATAAATGACCAAAATATTCTGATAACCGGCGGTACAGGAAGCTTTGGCCATCAAATGATAAAAGAATTAATGATATACAAACCGAGAATTATCAGAATCTTTAGCAGAGATGAAGATAAACAACATCTCATGAGACAAGAGTTTGCAAATGATCCAATAATTAAGAGAATGCAATTTGCCATAGGGGATGTTAGAGACTATGATAGGCTTTACACTGTAACAAAAGATATTGATATAATATTTCATGCTGCAGCATTGAAACAAGTCCCAACTGTAGAATCTCATCCTTTTGAGGCAGTAAAGACAAATATCCTAGGAGCATATAATATAGTCAAGGCATCTGTTGCCAGAAAAGTATCTCAAGTGGTTGCAATAAGCACTGACAAGGCAGTAAAACCAGTTAATGCCATGGGCATGACAAAAGCACTGCAAGAAAAAATAGTTCTCTCTGATGATTTGTCAAAAGATGACACAATATTTTCCTGTGTTAGGTATGGTAATGTGCTTGGAAGTAGGGGAAGTGTTATGCCATTATGGGATTTGAAGATAGCAAAAAAGGAACCGCTTCCTATAACTCATCCTGATATGACTAGATTCATGTTAACGTTGAGCCAAGCCATAGATCTTGTCTTTTATTCTATAAAAAATGGGAAAGGGGGAGAGATATTTGTCAAGAAAGCGCCTGCTGCCAAAATAGTTGATCTTGCAAAAGCATATGCCCAATTGAAGACAA
>JBAVVB010000227.1:0-9172 GCA_049697075.1 Nitrosotalea sp. | reverse complement strand
ATGTATGCCTGCAGGAACTTGTGAGCATTTGCAACCTTTCCTGCAGCCCTATCAGTAAGTATTGTCCACGCAGTACCAAGGAAAATAAAAACCAAGCCAAAGACAATCCCCCTAGGATCAGAAAGTATTGGAAACCATTGTTCAGGCGGGACAAATGACATAAACATTGCAAGCGGTTGTATCAGACATACTGCCAAAGCAGTCTTTACTTTTGCTCCAATTACTGACGTGAATAACCCTATTCTGAAACCTGCAAAGAGAAGCATGCCTTCAGCTATGTAAACTTGGGACAAGTGAGGTTTTGCAAAAACGTAAACAGAGAGTAAGCCCCCAATTATTGTGACAAGCCAGAGAAGATTCCCAAAAGCAGACATGTGTAAAGATTTAGAATGATTAGTTTTCAGTAACTTAGAATCTATGAACTGAGTCGCAACTAATGCCGCTACAATTAGCAGCATGTTAAAGACAAGTCTATCGCTTGACTTGAAGTAATAAAGATCAGACAAAGAAACTATGACACATGCAATAACAATCGAAATTGCAAGTGAAACATACGGTGAGGTTGGGGTAAATGTTGTAAGGGTATACCGCTTGTGTATACGGGATACATTATCAGAACTCGCTGTCATGGTGAGAAGAAAATTTTCAAAATCCACGATATGCCAATAAGTGCACTTGGGATAGCTATCACAACCTCTGGTTTCAACTTGTATCCCTTAGTTTCATCCTCAAAGAATCTCAGAAGACCTGCGCTTGATGCTGGTAGTGGTGCTGATTTCTTGCTGCTCATATCACTATATGGCACCCCTGTTTAAATAAATACTTTTGTGACTAGATCTTCTTGAGTCTCTCTTTAATTGCAATTATATCATTGATCGACCTGAGGATCTGTTGCTGCTTGGCATGATCCTTTTCTTGTTGTAGTTCATCGGTTAGATCTTTTAGCTTTTGATCAAGTTTACCAAGTACAGAGTGTTCCTTCATCGCATCTTTCGGTTTTTCTTCTTGGAAAATGTTCTTGTCTTTTCCTTCCCTGCCACAGTTTACACAAAACGCATTACCTTCCTTGATAATTCTTACACCTTTACAATATGGACATGGATCGCTTACCAGCGTAGCCCCCTTCAGAAGCATCTCTACAGCTTTTTTTGTAAGCTCTTTTGACATGTCTTAAATCAATCAAATCTACATAAAAAAGATACATATGAACAAGGCTTAATAGTAGGATTCCAGCTTTTTGTTTTGAATGGCGGTAATCTGCAATACTTGCGGACTTCCCAACGATTTATGTGCCTGCGGTGAACTCGAAAAAGATCAAACCCAAATAGTGGTTAGAATTGAAGAGCGACGTTTTAGAAAGAAAGGTACTATGATTGAAGGGGTTAATCCAAAGATGAATGATCTTGGAAAGGTGGTTAGAGAGTTAAAGGCAAGATATGCTTGCGGTGGAACAGTTAAAGACGGATACATTTTCCTCCAAGGAGATCATCGCGATACGATAAAAGGGACATTAGTAAAACTCGGATTTCTAGAATCTAGCATAGAAGTTCATTGAATTCAACTTGCTACACATAGATAAGATAAGCAGGGTTCTTTCCATTCCTTATTCTGCATTCATATCGGTAATTTTTGGAATAATGATCTTATCATTTCCCATAGGAGCATACATTGTCTTTAACTCAAACATAGGAAATGACATAAACTTCCAGTATCCAATAGACGGACTTAATTTCTTCATAGGTGGAATCAGCTACAAGTTACCAATTTCATTTCAACTCGGAGACGCTTTCATCATAGCATGGTCAATTTACTTGATACTATTTTCTATTTCATTTGTTGGTCCTCGCGGTAGTTTGACAAGTACGTTGTCTAGCGTCATGGCAGAAGGTTGGCGAGGTCTAAAAGACAATGGACTTACAAATATGATAGCATGGTTTGCAATACTGATCTTATTTTCCGTTGCAATAGATTTTGTTCAAGAAAGTTTTGGAGTAAAGATAGAATCACCACAGTCTCAAAATGACTTGATCCAGTTTTTCCAGATTACAGTTGCGCCTTTGACAGAAGAGTCTGGTTTTAGAGTATTATTGATAGGAGTTCCTCTATTTCTCATCTTCTCACACCGTGCATCATTGAAACTTTTCTTTAAATCATTATGGAGGCCATCTTCGTACCTTCACATCACAAATTACAGAAAAGTCATGGCGTTAATAATTACAGTTGGTATATTTTTTGGCGCCGCCCACATAATTTCTGGCACTCCCTGGAGTCCAGGAAAATTTACTCAAGCTGCAATAGCTGGAATAATAATAGGATGGGTCTATGTAAGATATGGACTGGGTCCTGCCATTCTTATTCACTGGGGTACAAACTATTTCATTTACTCATACCTATATTTCATATCAGCCATAGGTCAAGTTCCCATTTTGGATGAAACCACAAATCCTTTTTCCAATACACTTGAACAATTACTAATAGTCACTGGTGCGATAGCCATATCCATCAAGGTTCTCAACTACGTAATATCTAAGCGAGAATCAACTGCAATCAATCAATTCTGAAATATGAAATTCTACACGGATAAAAAAAATTATTAAATTATAACATTGCTAAGTGATTTTGATACCGGCAGATTATAACTCATTATTAAATTCAGATCAGATTGATCATCTACATCCAACATAATTCGTCTAATAAGTACAAGGGATGATGTGGCATTTCTTTTCTCGGCAGTATCTAGATGGATTTTGTAACTGTCTTCATCATAATGAGTTTCCATAACATCAAGCGGCATCCTAAACAATGCGTTGGTTCCATCAAATTTTCTCGATGGCACCACAAGTACACACCTATTTTTAATCCTGAAATTCAATAATGCGTCAATATCCTCTACTTGAATTAGCGGTATGTCTTGAGGAAAAACCATGGTAGAATCAAAGTTTTCCTCCAACAAATAATCATCTGCAAGCTTTACTGCATTATTAACTCCAAGTTCTTCTCGATCATAGATTTGTACAGCACCGAATTTTTTTCCAATTTCAAGAGCAGCCTCATCCTTACTTACAATAACAACCCTTTCAATAATTTCAGATTGTAAAAGTGTGCCTAACACAGACTCTAACATTATTCTGCAAATTTTTTCTGTCTTTTCAGAAGACATGCTAAGACGTGTCTTTGCTCTTGAGAATGTCTTTACAGGTACTATTGCGCCTATGCGCAGCTTAGACGACATGCATTTGTTTTAGAATGAAAGATGCAAGAGCTTCTTCATCTTTCTTTTCCTTCATCTTTATCTTTGTTTCATACACTTTCATGTCCAGATTCTCAATCTTCCTTGTGTGAATTCTATCGGCAGAGTCTATTATCATATGTGATGCTACCTCGGAATACATCTTGGCAAGGCCATATACAGAAACTTCTATTCCTGCCGCTTCCAGGTACTTTGCAGCAGGTCCACTTATTGCGGTATTTCCTACGAGTGGGCTTACCACCACAACTTTTTTCTTTGATTTTGATAATTCTTTTCTTATTCCCTTAATGGAAAGTATAGGACCAATACTAGTTAATGGGTTACCTGGAGCAATTATCACCAGCTTTGAGTCATGAATGGCATTTACTGCAGCTGGATTTGCTCGTGCCTTATCTGCGCCCAGATACTTTATTCCCTCCACCTTGTCCTGACCTTTGTATTTTACCCAGAATTCTTGTAGGTGAAGTTCCCCTTTGTTTGTCACAATCCTAGTTTCAACACTATTGTCGGTCACTGGAATTATCTTTGTATCAACAGCAAATTTTTGACACATCCACTCAGTAATATCAGATAGATTCTTCCCGTTCTTGAGCATGTTAGTTCTTAGGAGGTGTATGGCTGCATCTCTATCTCCTATTTTGAACCAAGTTTCTTCCCCAAGCATTTCCATTTGGCGCAAAAATCCAAATGTGTCTTTCTTTATTCCCCATCCTCTTTCAGTATCAAGAATATCTCCAAGTCCATAAAGCATTGTATCAATATCAGGACAAATGTAAAGACCGTATAACCAATAATTATCGCCAACATTAGAGATTACAGATAGATCACGTGTTTGTGAGGCTACTCCTCGTACAAGTTTTACAGAACCAGTTCCCCCCGCAAGAATCGTTATCATTTTTTCAGTTCCCTATGAAGATACTAAGAGATGCCAATACCATATTACTCTTGCCAATAAAAATTCAAAGATTATTATTGGAAAAAATCAATGCTAAGATTTATTACTGACTTGGAGATGATCGGGAACGTGACTAGGAGGCTTTTAGTTATCCCAGTGATAACAGGCTTGTTGATTTTCGGCACAATCGCTCCAATTTTTGCAACAGTTAATTTTAGTGCTACTTTACCTCTTGCAGGCAACCCCATTAATCCTACTTATGACTTTGAAAAGAGTTTCTACATAGATTATCCTGCTGGCAGTAAGCTACAAAGTATACTTCAGGACAAAAATGTGACAATTGCATTTGCTGACAACTCCACCAATGATCCTGTCATCAAAACTTTTATGGACCAAATTAACACAGATATTGCTACAAACGAACATAGCTCCGCAGTTATGACGAATTTAGTCGTTAATTATCAATTAGCTATAAACGGATACTCCGATCATGCTTCTTTTGATTACAAAATTGTACTAGACCCTACCATGACAGGCTATGTCTTGAACCAAGCCAGTGGAGATATACCAGAAACATTTGATGCATCTTGGATGGCATTCAATGCCAGTTCTCCTGTCACTATAGCCAGTCCATATGGATCCATGGAAATCAACTATCCAATAGACTCTATCCAAAGTCAATTGCCGGACCTTTACAATGCACTCAAAGGTACTGTCGCATATGGCGTATTCCAATCTCCAAACCTGATGGATGCAACAGGACTCTTCAGCCAACAACCACTCGATAAATGGGATAGTCTTTTCGATCCAGCGTATACTTTGTCCGAGACAGCTGGATATGGATACTCCGGACAAAAGGTAGCAGTTACTACATTTTCATCAGGAGTTAGCAATGCTTTCTCAGGAACATTGAATGTAAACAATGTTGATGAAGATTTCACAGGTTCTGATGGAGTCAAGTATCACATCTCAACAAGAGAGCAGGCAAATGCTGGAACCATTAACGTAGAAGGCCATGCAAATCCAAACCAAGTTCAAGGAGGATGGACTTTGGCAACAACCGCTCAGGCAGCTGCCGGAATTTCAAATGCCACGGCGTTTGGAACATCAACAATGATGGTATACGGAATGGCAGGCTTTGCCGGGGTGATAGCAGTAGGAATATTCTGGTGGAGCAACAGGATGATGAAACAGGAAAAAAATAGAAAACCAGAACAGGAATCATGGGGACCCGTACAATACGAGGAAAGACATCATTGGGTGGACAAGTTTGATGGCGCACCTAGCGATGTAACAAGCACAGGCAATCAACCAAGCAATCCAGACGACAAGCCAAAGAGATCAGCTATCTAAGAACTTCAAACAATAACAAAATTTTGTCATTTAAAAAAAATAAAGTGCGTGCCAGCTGTAACCCTCCTTCTGTTTTACGAGATTTCGCTATGCGGCCTACCTAAACAAAGTGCAGCGCTTATAGTTTGATTTGGCCTTGCTCCATGCGGGACAGCTCTTTCATTCCTTGCTGGGAATCTCAGGCATGACCATCACAGTGCCCCAGATAGGATAATTTTCTGTTCTGTTGCCAACCATCTCTGGCTATCCGTCTCCGGATCACATTTGCTGCATGGAGGGAGGAGTTTCCTCTGCCGTGGCAGTGCCTCATTCACCGGCTCGCACCCTATCTAACATTAGGAGGGATTCTATTTTAGCATTGGCAAGACTACATTTCAGGCGCAAAATAGTCTTCATGAGAAGTTGTTTCTTTTCTTGATTTTACAAGACTATACACAATACGGTACAACTTGTAGATGAATCTGTTTTCCCTAAGTCTTGGAGCAATTACATGCCAAAAGTATCTTGCCCGTATCTCTGAAAATCGAGAGTCGCGAATTACAAATACACTATATCTTGATTTTTCAACAATCTCCATTGTCTTTGGACTAAATGCCTGTTCGGGTTGATTTCCAGCTCCGACAATCACTATTCCAGGCTCTTGGTTTACATTTTGCAGTAGATCTTTAGTAATATTCATACTTGCAGAGTAAATTCTTTCAACAGGAACTTTTTTCAGATCGAGATCGAACATTTTCTCGTTGATTCTACTCAAGATATCACGTTCTTCCTCAGGAGATTCCACTACGCCTCTTACAATACGTATCTTGCTGTTCAGAGAATTTGAAAATGATGTGGCAATTTCAAGACCAAGATCAGAGTGTCTTCCTTTATCGTATGCTACCACTATGTGAGAAAGTTCTTTTTCAAATTCTTTCTTTATACTTACTCCCACAATATCACATGTAGTAAGAGTAAGTAATTTTCTGTTATTACGAAGATCATAGAAATCCATCACAAGTAGATTTATCCCCTGTTCTTCAGCAGTAGCAAGAATTGCTTCGGTTGTGTCATGTGATAGTCTAACCAAGTATCGATATTCTGAGAAGTCGGGCTTCTTCTTCAAGTCGTCAAAGGATTTCATAACAGGTTCAGCAAATCCATGTGCCATAGAAAGAGGTATCTGAAGTGGTATGGTTGCTACATTTAGAAGTGAGATTTCCCCATCTTTGTCCTTTGCAATAGATGAAGCAATGGTTACAAGTTTTTCAACTGTTTTTTTGTTGAATACAACCATAATACGATAGTCTTTTCTCTGTTGAGGACCGATGTTTGCAATTAGAGGGGCATAGTGCTCTATCTCTTTTTTTGAAATATACAATTTATAGATTGAAAATCCTATGAGTATCCACACAATTGCAATTGCCCAGCTTAGCGGATCGTATATCAGCAGGAAAATGGCAAGCCCGGCCTTACAAATTATGCCAATTATTGGCATAAGTGGAAACAGAGGAATTTTAAATCCATAGTCGAGCTTGTGGCCGTAGAGTCTTCGAATATTAATTCCTGCCCAGTTAACCTGAGTAAAGAGAAATAGAAACATTACACCTGCGACAATCGCAATTTGTTCCAATGGGAGCCATGTTGCCATTATCAACATGATAAATCCTGAAGCAATTATTGCAAATTGAGGTGTGTGATATTTGGGGTGAATGGAACTGAAAATGTATGGAAGATTGTATTGTCTACCCATTGCATATGAAACTCTACTTGATGAGAACGTAGTAGCACTAAGGGCTGCCACACTTGAGATCATTCCGCCTGCAAATACCACAATTGTTCCATATGGCACAAGATGCTGAGCTGCCTGTGCAATTCCAACATCTTGATAATCACCAATGTATTGCCAGACTTCCTTTCCTAGAACAGAGCTATTCAATCCTCCAAGAAATGAGAAAGTGAAAACTATGTAGAGAGTTGTCACCACTCCCAACGCAATAAAAATTGCTTTTGGAATATTTTTCTTTGGATTTTTTACCTCTTCTCCAGCTTGTACAATTATCTCATAACCCTCAAAAGCAATGTACGTAATCCCCATTGCCAAAATAAAACCAGTTATTCCATTCGGAGCAAGATGTTGAAAGTTTATTGCCCAGTGAGGGTTGACAAAAGCCATTGCAAACAAGCCAGCGACTATTAGAATTGCAATTATCCCAAGCTGTGTAATTGTAAGTGCATTTCCTACTTTACCGGTGAGTGAAACTCCCCTGTAATTTATGTATGTAAATATTATTATTGAAATTATTGCTATAATTTTTCCTAGTGGGATTCCTCCATATTCAGATGCAACGCCAACACTTGTCAGAAAGCCACCAAAAAAATCCCCGATTGAAACAGCGTAGAGACTACCTGCTATCATGTGTGCAAACCAAGCTATCCATCCACTGATGAAGGCATTCGGTCGTGGAAGCCCTTCTCTTACCCATCTGTAACCACCACCGGCTTCTGGAAATGCAGAACCTAGTTCAGCATAAGTCAAAGCGGTAAAAAAGCTGATTATCCCGCTGATAAGAAAGACTATGATAAGAGACGATCCTGTTTCATGCATTGCAGGACCTACTAGATTAAAGATGGCACCACCTATCATGGCGGCAATTCCGATCATTGTTATGTCTAGTAACGATAGACTACGAACAAGCCCTGTGTGTTCAGATGTCATGCAAACCTACCCTGTGGGAAAAACGCTCGCATAAATCTTTACCCACATGAAAAAAGATCACGAATGAAACATGATGTCTTGGAAAGACGTATAACGTGGGCTTCTTTCCCGCTCAAATTACATGCGAGTTTAGTAAGTCGCATTTATTCCAGAAATGTTTTAGGTGCTACGCCATAGTCATTTGATATCTCAATCGTTTTTTCTTGAGTATCTGCGTTTGAATAGTCTTTTAAGAGATCTTGATTGAGATCAAAAAATGTATGCCCCCATTTGAATTTGTTCAATATTGCATGAGCCTGATCATCAAATCCCATAATGAAAAGAGTTGCCGCAATGGCTTCTGCAGTGGTGAGCTTTCCTATTTTGGCATAGTTTACAGGATTGCCAGCAAGTAACGGGGGCAGTTTGCGAGAAAAACCTGAGAAATTCATGAAAAATGTTTTTTGTACCAACTCCCAAGAGCAATCAATAGCTGTAATAGAGGCTACAGTGTGTCCATCAGTCTTTAAAACTACCTTTGGTGCAAAAGGATCTAAAACCAGGGTAGCTCGTATTGTTCTTCTTATCTGTTTTGCCAATCCAAACTTTACCAATTTTGCAGCAGTACATTTTGTTGGGTCATCTTGTCGTAACATAAAAATTTGAACGTCCATTTTATCACTATAACCCATTGAAAAATAAATGATACAATATTTTAGATATGGTTTTCATCAAGTAATTATTTTGTTAGGTAAGTTACTTGGTAATAGAATCTAGAGACTTGATCATTTTTTATTATCTGTATATTCCATTGACCAATTTGGAGACTATCATTTGCATTAGATGGGAGAAGACTGAATTGTTGTACTCTCTGATCCGAACCAGAAAATCCCACCAAAAGGGTTTCATTTCCAGTTTTTACAGTCTGGTAAAGCGAGCTCCCTTGAAATGTTGATTGTGACACCTCGCAGTCAGTACTTGAACCAATTATACAAGT
>JBAVVB010000226.1:0-1544 GCA_049697075.1 Nitrosotalea sp. | reverse complement strand
GTTCCACTGTTATCTGCGTAAAACTCCATAACCCACGCACACTTTTCAACTTCGGATAATGATTCCTTGATTGCCTTGCCCATCTCTTTTGTTGCAGTTAGTGCCAATTGTTGTTTGTTTTTTCGTAAAACATCAGCAAAAATATTGATAAAATCAGATCTTCTTTTGATATCTTTTTTCCAATCAGAAAAAGCCTTTTTTGCCTTTTCTATTTTTTTATCCAGTTCGTCTTTTGTTATAACATCATATTGTGCCAAAATCTCCTCGGTTGTAGGATTAATTGTCTTGATTACCACATCAAGGTAAGATATGACGTCGTATATAATCCTCCAACTGCCTGGTTGCAAGCGAGTAATTTGCAATTTTTGAAGCTTTTAATATTTTAATCAACAAGGCATATCATATGCAATCTCTCTCCTCTCGTGAAAAGCAAAACTTGCAGTTTGAGACAGTTCTTGTCTTACAGGGAGGAGGATCTCTGGGGGCCTATGAATGTGGGGTCTACAAGGCATTGCATAGACATGGAATCAAGTTTGACATTGTGGCAGGAACTTCTATTGGAGCAGTTAATGCGTCTATTATTACAGGAAGTAGAAGCGATGATCCGGCAAAGGCATTGGAGGATTTTTGGCTGGATTTGGCAGAAGGCGTGACTTCCTCTAGCTTGCCTGACAAGATACGACCATACTTTGCATCAATGTATTCTGCAGTTTTTGGAAATCCTAAAATGTTCTTTCCAAAATGGTTTATCCCAAGCGCAGATTATTTTATGCCATATTTTTGGCAATATATTTACGACATAACTCCCCTCAAGAATACATTAAACCAATATGTTGATTTTCAAAAAATTCAGAGCCCAGATAGACCAAGACTCATAATAACATCTACCGATGTACAAAATGCAAAACCCTCTGTTTTTGATAGCGAGTACGATAGTATAGAAGCAGACCACGTACTTGCTAGTGCAGGATATCCATTTTATGGCATATCTTGGACCCATAAAAGTGGAAAATATCTATGGGATGGAACCCTTCTGAGTAACACACCTCTTCGCGAAGTGATAAACGCTTCACCAAAACATGACAAGAAAGTTTACGTAGTTGATCTCTTTCCAAAAAATCAGCCCGAGCTTCCAAATAACATGTTTGAAGTCTGGCACAGAGCAAGAGACATCATACATACAGACAAGACAGAACACAACATACACATGTCAAAGATAATCACTCGCTACTTGAAATTAATACGAGAGATGCATGAAATTCTTAGTTCTTCCACACTTGACGAAAAGGCCAAATCCAAACTTGCACAGTTAGAACTAGAATATCACAAGCTTGCCTCAGAACGAGGTAGTATCATAAATCAGATAGTGAAAATACAACGTCATGAACACGCCCATTTTCTCTTAGAAGATGCAGATTTTTCAATTGCTACAATAAGAGAACTAATAGAAAGAGGCGAAAGAGATGCAAAGGAAGCGCTTGCTACAAGCAGCGTGGAATAGTAGATCTCAAGGTAGAGTCGAAAAACCGACCAAAGACAATTTA
>JBAVVB010000225.1:0-4584 GCA_049697075.1 Nitrosotalea sp. | reverse complement strand
CAAAAAGGAGTTCATGCAATATGATGTTATCTTCCTTTTGAAATTATGTCAATTTGTGACTTTATTTTTGCTTCTAACAACTGATTTATTTTCTGTCCATCGACCTTTCCGCGAAGGTTTTTCATTGCAAGTCCCATCAATGGTCCAATAGATCTTAATCCTTGTTGCTCGATTATTTTGATATTAGATAATACCAATTCATCTAATATGTTATTTAGGTCGCTATCTTCTACTGCACTAATTGCATTTTTTTGAATCGCATCTTCTATAGAACTAGATGTTTTATTCATCACACTCTCAAAGATGATCTCAAGTGATTCCTTTGCAATCCTTCCTTCTGCCAAAAACTCAAATGCTTTTGAAATGTCAGAATTCTTCAATAGCTTCGAGTTTAGACCACGCCTCTCAAGATTAGTAATGGTTCCACTGAGAACCGATGATACAAAATTGGGAGAAATTCTTTTATCTTTACATATGAACTCAAACAAGTCTAGATATTCAGAATCAAATATCTGTAAAGCAAGCTGAGAATTCAACTCGTATTGTTTCTGAAGTTCTAATATGCTCTCTTCCCAAGACTTTGGTATCTTTTTTTTGGCCTCCTCTAATTCATTATTGGTTACTATGATTGGTGGTATGTCAGTCTCTGGATACATTCTAG
Source organism: Nitrosotalea sp. (assembly GCA_049697075.1). Classification (GTDB taxonomy): domain Archaea; phylum Thermoproteota; class Nitrososphaeria; order Nitrososphaerales; family Nitrosopumilaceae; genus Nitrosotalea. The sequence continues at coordinate 3,923 of JBAVVB010000225.1, read as the reverse complement.
AGGCTCCTGGTCTGGGCCTGAGATAGACTGTTTCCCCGATGACTGTGGCCACTCTTGTTTCTGCCGGTACACCGATTTTTGCATCTTCTATTCTTTTGATTATAGACTCAATTACTATGTCTAGTTTTTTTGATTCACCTGCAAGAATTAAGAAACCATCATTTTGTTGGCTTTCTAGAATTTTTTTTACTTGCTGTATCTCGGTCTCTTCAATTCCATAGTTTGGAAGCTCGTCCGAATGAAAAACTCCTCCCAAACCAAAGAATCTCACCAATTCTCCTAATTGCTTACCGAGTCTAATTCCAGAATATGGTTCAAAACCAAATATGCCTGAAAAATTTTTAACTTTGATTGCTTTTACAACAGCACCATCAACTAATGCTTTCTGGATAGCCTTTGATTTACAATTCCTAAAAGCATCTGTTACATCTTTTACATCTCTTTCCTTTGCGATACGTTCAGTATCTAACACTTTTAGTTTATCAGCTATTATCTTAAGGCCATGTTGTCTTTTGGCTTCATATTCAACTACTTTTTCAAGCTGATCCAGTTTTTGTACTCCTTTTACTTCCACAATTCCGCCGCCTTCTATAGAGACATTGACATCTTGTCTTATTGAGCCAAGTCCTCTCTGAACCCTCTTGGTTGCTCGCAGCAAACGCCCAAGAGTTAATGCAATTTTTTTGATTTCTTCTGGTGTTCCACTTACCGGTTCAAGTGCTATCTCTACTAACGGTATTCCCAACCTGTCCAAAGTGTACTCTCTAAAGTCAACTGAATCATTCAGAAGTTTTGCAGCATCTTCTTCTAAACAGATACTCTGTACACCAACATTTTTACCATCTACTTCAAGGCTCCCGCCAAGTCCAATTAGCATGGTTCTCTGAAAACCAGATGTGTTTGAACCATCTATGACCAATTTCCTCATAACATAAATCTCATTGAAGATGTTTGTTTTTAACGCAGAAGCCATTATCAAGGCAGTTTCTTTTGAGCCAGGGCTGAGATCATGTGGAGGTTCTTCATCCTGTTCAACAAGGCAACTGCTCTCAGGATTAGCATAGTATAGTATGGTTTTCTGTTTACTAGATTCAAATAACGCACTAGGATCAAATTCTCCAAGTTCACTTCTTGCTAATCTTAACTTTCGAACAAATTTCAATGGATAATCAGTTGACTCGATCGAGGAACAATTACAGAATAATTTTGTGCCGGTTGCAAGCTGCTGATGTACCTCAAGGCCTACTCTCAGACCTATTTTGTCTATCTGAATATCCGACACTTCTGATTTTATTGTCATACTCGTTTTAAATCTTAGTCTGAAATTTCAAAGGCAATGTTCTCTTGCATGATCTTTTCCATTTCGCTGATATCTTTAGTATTACCCAATGCCCACATAGCTTTAACAAGAGCAGTTTCCGGAATCATATTTCCAAGTGGGACTACACCTAGATTCATCAAGTCTCTGCCACTATCGTAAACTGTCATACGAACAACTCCATCTATACACTGTGACGTCATTCCAATGAATAATCCCTTTCTTTTTGCACGTACAATTGATTCATACATTACCTTACCCACATGACCAAGACCCGTTCCTTCAAAAATAACTGCCTTGTAACCTGAATTAATTGCATAATCTATCAACTTTGGATCAAGGCCTGGATAATATTTTACTAGCAAGACTTGATTATCGAAATTAATCTTAGGACTATATGTTTTCTTTAAAGGACTAAACAATGGATTCTTCTCAATGGTGTCTTTCTTTACAATGAAAACAGGAGATCCTCCTATTGTCTGAAATGCATTTCTCTTACTGGTGTGATTCTTTCTTACTCTTGTTCCCCAATGACATGCAGCCTCATCATCGCTTATTGAATTGTGCATCACAACAAAAATTCCATTAGTATCAGTTTCAACCAGAAATCTCGCTGCTGAAATGAGATTTAGTGCAGCGTCTGAAGAAGGTCGATCTGAAGATCTTTGGGAACCTACTAATGCTACAGGTTTTGGAAACCCTGACAATGAAAATGAGAGTGCTGCTGCTGTATATTGCATAGTGTCCGTACCATGAGCTACTATGATGCCTTTGTATTCAGATCTAGAGTACGAATTTAGTTTTTCTGCAATTTTTATCCAATGCTCTGGCAGGAGATTTTCTGAATATTCTGAGAACAAAACTTCCGTGTCAATGTTAGCTATTTCGGATAGTTCTGATACACTTGCATTGAGTTCTGCAGCTGTAAGAGCTGGATACACCCCTCCAGTTCTATAATCAATCTTGCTTGCAATGGTACCTCCAGTTGATATAAGTAAGATCTTGGGCAGTTTAGGATCTGTTTGCGGCTGTGTTATGTTCTCCTTCTTCACGGAAGGATGTAATTCTACTCCTATCTGGATGATTTTTTCAATTTGTAATCCTATATTGTAACCATTTTTCAGTTTGAGAACAATGTGATCATCATCACTGTGTTCGTATCGAGGCATCAAAATTCCTGAATAAGTCGAATCTGTCTGAACTTTAACTAGATCTCCTATCTCTATCTTATTTTTAGTTAGGAATTCGAGGCTCTTTCCACGGTATCCACTATGTGACATTTGCTTGGATTAGAATTGTTATTTAATTAAAATTACCTGTAGTAGGGTACTGCCACTTTTTCGCCTATCTTGAGTTCCTTCTGGGTTCTTACCTTTCTAACAGCTTCTTCAAAGTGCCTCATAGTTACTTTGGCGTCAGCTGCTTGTTTTTCTGCCTCTTTTTGGTCAGGATACTTGGCAAGAAACTCGTGTATGACAAGGGATACAGCTGTGTTGGCTATGGAGGCTACGTCTGCACCACTCATTCCATCGCTTGATTCTGCAATCTTGTCCAAATCTACATAGTCTGGATTCTTTGCTCCATCTATCATTGGTTCTCTCACAACTGGAATGTCCTTTGCATTGATTTCTAGTATCTTCTTTCTTCCTTCTTTGTCAGGTAGAGGCACCAAAATGATTTTGTCGAATCTGCCGGGTCTTAGCAGTGCTGTATCGATCATATCTGCTCTATTGGTGGCTGCCAATACGACTACACCGCGCAGGCTCTCTATTCCATCAAGTTCAGTTAGCAGTTGACTAACTACTCTTTCGGTTACAGCTGTCTCTCCTCCAATTCCCCTGACAGGTGCTATTGAATCGATTTCATCAAAAAATATTACACAAGGTGATGCTTGTCTTGCTCTTCTGAATATCTCTCTTATTCCACGTTCTGACTCTCCTACCCATTTTGATAATAGCTCTGGACCTCTTACTGATATGAAGTTGGCCTCACTTTCAGTAGCAACAGCCTTTGCAAGCAAAGTCTTTCCAGTTCCACTTGAGCCATGCAACAATATTCCTCGTGGCATTCTATGTCCTAGCTTTGAATACAACGTTGGGTATTTCATAGGCCATTCTACTGCTTCCTGTAATTCACGTTTGACAGTTTCTAATCCTCCAACTTCATCCCAACTGACATCTGGATTTTCAATAAAGACTTCACGCATTCCAGAAGGTGTTACCTCTTTGAGAGCATTCTGATAATCCTCATCATTTACAATTAACTTGTCAAGAGTCTCAGGAGGGAGCTTCTCATCCTCTAAGTTGAGTTCAGGTAGCAATCTTCGTAAGCATTTCATTGCTGCCTCTTTGCACAAGTATTCCAAGTCTGCACCAACATACCCATGACTTATTGCAGCAATCTTATCCAAATTCACATCATCACTAAGAGGCATGTTTCTTGTGTGAATCATGAGAATGTCTTTTCTGCCTTTCTTGTCTGGCACCTTTATCTCGATTTCTCTATCAAATCTACCAGGTCTTCTAAGTGCAGGATCTATTGCATTAGGTCTGTTTGTGGCAGAAATTACTATGACTTTACCTCTTGCCTCAAGACCATCCATAAG
>JBAVVB010000224.1:0-6701 GCA_049697075.1 Nitrosotalea sp. | reverse complement strand
TTTAACAATTGGTTTTAGTCTTGTAATGCCCATAACACAGAGCCATACACCAGCCACACTTGACAGTACAAAAGGCAACCAAACACTTGATTGGCAGGGCATGCTTGACAGCCCACAGGACGCATATTGCGATCCCCAAAACGGTGGACTGGTACGAGACTGTTTTTATCAAAATTTCATGTACGAGTTTTATTCCTATGATGGCACCCATTGGTACTGGGATGTAAATTCTCAGCCAGTGCCTGTTGACCTAAGTGCCATTCCAACATACCAGACTAGCAGCAACAGTCAGGATTATTCTAACGCCATGGGGTATCACTTTTGTGTAGACAAACATGGCAGCTATCTTGTTTTTGAAAATTGCTTACAACTAGAAACAAGTTTGGCAAACAGATAGCAATTCAAGAAAAACCCTACAGCGCAAGGCCCTTTTTTCCAATATCAGTTCTACAATACTTGCCAGGCCAGCTAATCTTGGCTATTCTACCATAGGCATGCAATATTGCATCTTGTAGTGTATTGCCTGTTGCAGTGACACCTAGCACACGCCCTCCATTTGTCAAGACCTTGCCATCAACGCGTTTTGTTCCAGCATGAAAGACGTACGAGTCTTTGTCTTGAATATCAAGGCCCAAAATCTCCTCGTTTTTTGGGTAAGATTCTGGATATCCTTTTGATGCCAAGACAACGCATACCGCACTCTTGGGCCTCCACGATATCTGAGGAAGACTGGACATGGTTCCATCAATGCTTGCCTGTATGTAATCAAGCAGGTCAGACTCCATCCTCATCAGGATTGGTTGGCACTCTGGGTCACCCATCCTTGCATTAAACTCTAAAACAAAAGGCTTGCCGTCTTTTACCATTATTCCGGCATACAAAAATCCGCAAAACAGTATACCTTCTTTTTTCATCGACGATACCGTCTTTTCAATTACATTTTTCTGGATATCTTTTGCCAAGACATCATCAATGACACCAGTTGGAGAGTATGCACCCATGCCGCCAGTGTTTGGACCCATGTCACCATCGTAGATCCTCTTGTGGTCCTGGCTTGTTGCCATTGGATATGCAACGGTGCCATCAGAGATTGCAATATACGATGCCTCTACACCGTCAATTCGCTCTTCCAAAATAATTCTGGACCCCGATGCACCAAAGCTCTTCTCAACTAGAATTTTATTGATTGCAGAGATTGCCTCTGGTTTGTCATTGCATACAATTACGCCTTTTCCAGCTGCCAACCCATCTGCCTTTACTACTAGGGAATAATCAACCGATTTTACATATTCTATTGCCTTTGTCGCATCATCGAATATCTCAAAGCGAGCAGTCGGGATACCATTTCTTTTCATGAAATTTTTTGCCCAGATCTTGCTTGACTCTAGCTTGGCAGCATCTTGTGTCGGACCAAATATTGCAAGACCCCTTTTTGCAAATGTATCCACAATTCCAGCAGCAAGCGGCACCTCAGGCCCTACTACTGTAAGACAATTCTTCTCAGATGCAAATTGTGCAAGTTTTTCAATCTCGTGCACCTCGATTTCCACGTTATTTGAGGTTCCGCCGTTTCCTGGCGCATGATATATGATACCAACTTTGGGACTCTGTGCCAGTTTCCACCCAAGTGCATGCTCGCGTCCGCCAGAGCCTACAACCAGAATGTTGATCAACGATTTTTCTTTATCTGGCTCGTATAAAAGCTAACAAGCGAGTTTTAGCAAAAATTCTACAACTTCGAAATATTGATTAACGATTGCAAAGCTGGTGATACCATGAGCACAATAGACTCGCAAAAATCAGTCTATCTTTTCACCCACGGCAGACGAGACCTTGAGCAAAAGGCAACCGATGCACTGGTGTCAAAAGGATTTGCAAAAGACAAGATCATATCTGCAAAGCCTGATGCAGTAGGTACAGTAGGCGATTACATGGCAATGCTTTGGATGCCCCCAAACCCTGACCACATCAAGATTCAAAAGATAACAAAGGTCGAACCAGTAAAGCCAGAAGGCATGACTGGCCTGTGGAAAGGCGTTGCAAAAGAAGACTTGTTCACAATAACTCTCTGATCTTTTTATTTTTACAAATTACCAACAGACAAAAACCGCTTCTATTTTTTATACTGGCTTACATCTAGAAGTTTTCATAAAAGTTTGATCAAGGTTTAGAATTGCTAAAAATCATGTTTTGGAGTAATTTTTCATTCATATAACACATGTACAAACTTACATTATACAAGTATGTATATATACAATGATTTCCTAATTTTATTTAGGAAATGAGCAAGGTAATTCTTCAAAAGAAATCCACTAGTTCCAAAACCATATCTCATATGCCACGCCTTGACACTATCGAGATGGTAGAAAAAATCATCGCCGGACAAAAAGAATTTAGCTCTAAAAACAAACTGTGGAGAGCGCTTCCAAAGCAGGTCCAGTACAAAACATTTACTACAATCCTGAACTATTTGGAAAAATCAAACAAGATAATGTATGACAAAAAAGGTGTCATACTCTGGATATTTGCAGACAATCCAAAACTAAAGAGGTTGCACAGACAATCAACCGTATTAAGATGATCTAGTATCCAAATCTCTTTTCGTATTCTTTGTGGTCAAACGCTTCTAAAACAGTGCAATTTTTCTCGTGTTTTGTACCGTATACTGTATATACCAATCTCCATCCTGATCGTAGTTTATACCGAAAAAGCGTGTGAACTTGGTGCTCTCGGACATATTTTCTTGGCCACAGGTTTCTTGGAATTTTGTCACCCATGGAATAATCCGTCCGTAGCAGGTTCAACGTATCATTGATCTCTTGATATCTGCTGCTTTTCTTATCAAGTGAGTTGAAGAATTCCATAAATTTAGGCGCCCCACGTACAGATACCTTCTCTCTCAAGCAGGATTCCAGTGGTTGAAATTATTATTTAACACGATATATTGACAGATGGTTTATCACATGTTTACAGCAAATCTTTGACTAGAGCAGAAACAAAACTCTCAAACTCTAAATCAGAAAATTTTACAGTCTCTATTTTTTTCTGTTCCTGTGCAATTCTTACTGCTTTTAGATGATAACACTCTCCACCCGTACTCAGTGCATTGTAATAATAATCCGCACATGAGCAAAACCCCAAGTCAGGGTCAAGCCAGTGCTCGTTTTCCTTTCCTACTACAGTCCAGATCTTTCTCCCGCTTGGCTCAAAATAGTGCAGTTTTACGCCCCTGTCAGATACAATAGAGTCAGCATCGCCTCGTCCTTTCACAAGAATTTAATTCAAAACTAATCGTATTATCTTTGATGGTTCTAACAAGACTAGTCCAGTCACAGCCTGCCCTGATTTTGGAAGACACGAAAAAGTATCTTGTTGTGACAGACCTACACATAGGGTTTGAGAGCAAGATTATAGCAAATGACATCCATATTGACCAAAAGGAGATCATTTCAGAAACTGTACAAAGCTTGGAAAAAATCATAGAATCAGAAAAGCCAGATTCGCTGATACTGTTAGGCGATATAAAATCAAGCGTAGAATCCATATCCAAAATAGAATGGAGTGCAGTACCGCTCTTCTTTGAGATTGGAAAAAAGATTGAAACTATTGTGATCCCAGGCAACCACGACGGCAACATACAGAAACTTGTTCCAGAATGGGTAACAGTATCAAGCTCGTCAGGACTTGTAATCGGCGATACACTATTGACTCATGGACACGTGATGCCGTCTGAGAACTTGTCCCACATCAACAAGATTGTGATGGGTCATGTTCACCCAGTATATTTTCATGAAGGCTCGGTCTTGGACGGCCAGCGAGTGTGGGTCTCAATCAAGGCAGAAAAAAACCAAATCTTTCCTTCAACAACAGGCGAGATTGAAATTATTATTGTGCCGTCCTTTAACAAGTATTTTTATGCGACATTTAAGAAATCCTACAAAAAATCAATTTCGCCATTAATTAATGCAGTAAAAACATTCAAGTCTGCAAAGATAGTAACACTTGACGGTTCCATAATCGGCAATGAGTCAATGATATCAAGTGTTCTTTAGAACAAGACTAGTAAAATTTACCGATATTGATTAAGACTACATTAGCAAGATTGACTTTTAGGATCAGCGCAAGTTTCCGTATTTGTCAAATTCTTGTTGTACTGTACTGTTTGCATTGGCATACTGTACATTGAGGTTGTTGTTGACAGTTGTAATATCGCTTCTAGAGGCAGTAGCGTTTTCAATGAATGCCTCTCTTGCCTGCGAAAGATTGCCTCCATTTTCTTCAACTTGGTTCATGGCAGCAAGGCCATCATTTGTTTTCTGCATGGTATAGTTGAACTGGCCCAAGAAGATGGCCTGAACGGTTTGATTTAGCTGAGACACAAATGTAGCGTATGCATTTTGCGGCGTAAACGGGCTGAATTGTGAAAGCCAGGCGACAGTGTCGTTTGTATCATTAGAGGTGGAATTAAGTGCCATTGAGGTCCCATAGGAAGTGCTTATGCTTGGCTGTGAATTTGCCACAGGATCACTTGACTGGTACGTAAAAACTCCAATAAATACCGGAATTGTATAATATTCAAGAGAGATTTTTTCTTGTTTTACCACATCTCCCATGCCTCCAGTAGAGGCTGCTGCAGATGCAGTATGAACTAGCAAGGCGCACGGTACCAGTATTGCCAATAACAGTAATGCCCGCATTTTGTTTCGTTTTGGTTTGAAATTATAAAAAATGGTATCAATTGTTTTTATCAATTGATATACAAGATTTAGAGTCAAAGCAAAAGGCATGAATGTGAAAAATAAACCCAAATTTTGGGAAAATCAGACAAGATCTGGGCAAATGCAATAAATTTTTAGAATTTTATTTTACAATACTTGGAGATTTTTCAAACACTTGCTTGAAAGCGCGAGGTTTGCCGTCCTTGAAGACCTCTTTTGCGCAATACTGCATGGAAAACGCAGCCATCTGCTCCAGAATTGGTTTGAGTGCCCTGCCCTTGTCAGTCATGGAATACTCTATTCGTACAGGAGTGCCAGGATAGATCTTTCTCTCAATTAACCCGTTTTTTCCCATCTCGCGAAGCCTTGCAGATAACGTCTTTGGGTTTATGCCATCAATAGTATCAAGAAACTCGTTGAACCGGGTTTGATTCAGCCGGGTCATGTTTCGTAAAATGTGTATAGTGAATTTTTTGCCAATTATTGCAAAGGTATTATCAATGGGACATGCTTTCATATTTTCCACAAGTATACTGCACTCTTCTTCTTTCAACTTACCACAACCTCAGTTAATTTATCATTAGTTACTTGCTGATTTAAATACTTACCTTTCTATATCTAGTATAGAAAATTTAGGTGAAAGAGTTGACCAAGACACTTGTTGTAAAATACATTCCACGCGGAGAGCGCTCTAACACTAGAAAGGTTTTGGCAGAGTTCAAGTCCAAAATAAAAAACTCTACAATTGAAGAGCTTGATCTTGCACAGGATGCCCCTGACCTATTCCTGGCTGACAACCTCATGGCATACATCCAGCGCGATTACCTAAAACAGAACATATCGGCAGAACAAAAAAATCTCCTATCCAAGATGGACAAAATGACAGAGCAGGTAAAATCATCTGATATTGTGGTTCTTGCATATCCAATGTTCAACTTTTCCATGCCTGCAGTAGTCAAGGCTTGGTTTGATTCCATCATGCTAAAAGGTCACACATGGAATGCGCAGGATGGCAAGTATGCAGGACTGATGCAAGGAAAAAAAGCACTTACCATAGTCTCAAGCGGTGGCGCTTACAGCACAGGTCCCATGAAAGCATGGGAACATGCAGTCTCTCTTTCCAATGCAGAGTTTCAATTCATGGGGTTCAGCGAGGTAAAAGGAATACTTGCAGAGGGAATGAATGGGGCAGAGGATGCCAAGTCAAGCAATTTAGCAAAGGCATTCGATGAGATACAGGCAATAACGCGCGAATGGTACCAATAGCCACTTTACATGTCTTTACCTGATATCCAGTCACTCACTTTGGTGTTTAAATACTTTCAATACTATATTAGATATACAAATGGTAGTTAATGTCAAATCCACACAGAAATGTATAGTTCAAAAAAGCACCAAGGATGCGTGCATCACGGGCAGAGAATCTCACGGGCCACTAATTACTGACACTGTACGCGGCGAGATCTTGTGCGCAAGTTGCGGCGCTGTACTAGTAGACAAGGTAGAAGATACAACGCCTGAGCAAAAATCGTTCACACTAGAAGACTATAACAACAATACAAGAACCGGAATGGCATCAACGCTTTCCATCCACGACAAGGGATTGTCAACAATAATTGGAAATGCAAACAGGGATGCTGCTGGAAACTCCATCTCAGGATACATGAAGTACACGTTTAACAGGCTAAGAACTTGGGATAGCAGAAGCAAGTCAAGCTCATCTGAGAGAAACTTACGGGCGGCGTTTGCAGTAATGTCATCAATCCAGTCAAAGCTTGAAATATCAGATGCAGTAGTTGAGCGAGCCGCTTACCTGTATAGAAAAGCCCTTTCAAAAAACATCATCAGAGGAAGAACAATCAAAGGGATGATTCTTTCCGCATTGTGTATAGCCTGCAGGGAATCAAATGTTCCAAGGACTCTGAGCGATATTGCACATGAAGGAAACATAACAGTCAAAGAATTGTCAAGAAACTACAGAAT
>JBAVVB010000223.1:0-2072 GCA_049697075.1 Nitrosotalea sp. | reverse complement strand
TTCCCAATCCATTCTCAGATTTAGATGAGAAATGCTCGATCTGTCCATTTTCAAGCAAAAAGCCGTTATTTTTAATCGTCTCTGCCCTAACATCGCAATATTGTGCTCCATTTTGTAGTGCAAGTTGAACGGCTTTATCTGCAAAATCTTCTAGCAACACTTGAAAGATTAGTATGCAGGTATTTTATCTTATAATGGTGTTTTTGAAGATTCGTTTTTCGGAATAGTCAAAGAGAACACGGACCCTTCATTGACTTTACTTTGTACCCATATTCTTCCGCCGTGAGCTTCCACAATTCCTTTGCATATAGATAATCCCAAACCACTTCCACCAGATTCCCTAGTAGAAGAGGTATCCACCTGATAGAATTTCTTGAATACATTATCAATTACGTCAACAGGAATTCCTCTTCCATTATCTTTTACTGACACTATGATTTCCTTTGGATTTTCTTCAACTGATATCTCAATTTTCCCAATCTTAGGCAATGTTGCCTTTAAACTATTTTTAATCAGATTTGTAAGTACTTGTATTATTCTTTCATTGTCATAATTAGCATAAATTGAGTGGTTTAGATTATGCGTGAGTTTTATTTGATCTGTAAGGGCCTGCGGCTGCATGGATACTATTGTAGTTTCAATTGTTTCTTTTAGATCATTATTTGATTTTTTAATTCTAAGCTGACCTAGCTCTAGTTTTTGTGCGTCAAGTAGATCAGAAATTAATTGTAATAGAGATGCTGCACTTGATCGAATTACCTGCAACCTATCTTTCTGATTTTTGCTTAGTGGTCCTAAATGTTCACCTAATAACATGTCTGAATATCCTTGGATTGGAACCAACGGTGTTTTTAGTTCGTGAGTTATCATGGCAAGGAATTCATCTTTTGCAATCTCAATCTTCTTGGCTTCTTCTTCTTTCTTTTGGATAGTGCTTGACATTGAGTTGACTGCTTCAGCAAGATCACCTATCTCATCATTAGAAGTATAATCAATTTTTTCACCATAGAAACCTTCCCTTACTCTTCCGATAGCATTTGTGAGCATATGTAGAGGACTTAATGATTTTCTAATTGAGAGTATTACAGTTACAAATACTGCAATATCTAAGATCAATAAACCTTGAACTATTATGACATTTTGTTTCAGTTCTGAGTCAATGAAGTTGTTCCATTCATCTACAAATTGGGAAGTATTACCAAGCAAGATACCACGCTGATAATTAAGATTCGTGAGTGCTGAACCAAATTCTTTTGAAATTAATGTATTGTTTTCAATATACTCTATTTTGGCATGTTCTGCTTCCCATAATGGATCAAGGCTCCTCAATGAGTCAGAATTTTCCCTTGGAATCTGCTGTAGGTTTTCTTGCTTTATTCCATAGTTTGCATAATCAGGGTTGTCCAAAGGTATGCCCTCAAGGTTCTTAAGATCCCCATCAAATGTTATTGTGTCTTTTTTTATAGCATCAGTGGCATTTCCCCCTTCACCAATAGAAATCAACAATGTCTTTTGTCCTATGTCTTGTGCAATGCTTACCATGCTTGTTGCAATCATCTTGTGTGTATTGTAATTCCTATCTAATGGCGTTAGATCATTTACAACTCCATTTGTCAATGAAATCAAGTCACCATTTTTACCCAAAATATATGCTAATGCATTCTCCACCTTTGGATCAAAGACTGACTCTTGTCGGATTTCTTCAGCGTCTTGTCTATAGACTTGCCATGAATTTCCAACTTGATCATAAATTGGTTGCAATTCAGATGGCGCAGCAACTATAGCGGTACCCTGAAATGTTCCTCCAGTCCCTAGAATCTCATAAGTTTGGTTAAAATCATTAATTTCATCTGCTAATGTTTGTCTATCTGCTTCATTACCGCTTGCAATAGAGTTAGCTGTACCAGATATTCCCTCAACTATGACCTTTAGATTGCTTGCATCACTGATTGAATGAAGTACATCCAAATTCTCTTGAGAGATTGAAAGTAGGAGAAACAGATTAACAGCAGAAACTCCAATTATTATCCCAAGTAACAGATATGTTTTCTGCGTAATCTTCAATTTGATAG
>JBAVVB010000222.1:0-7492 GCA_049697075.1 Nitrosotalea sp. | reverse complement strand
CTCATCTATTGTGCACTGATTATAAAAAATGGCTCAATTCGCATAGTTGCATTTTCTGGCTCTGATGCTGTAAATACTAAGAAAGCAGGAGATTTAGTCAAAGATGTGGCCAAAGTACTAGGCGGTTCAGGCGGTGGAAAAGATACATTTGGTCAGGGAGGCGGAAAAGACATACTCAAGATAAAAGACGCCCTTCTTGCTGCTGAGCAATTCATCCTTGGAAAGTGACAAAACAATGGATTGGATATCGATTGAGGAGAAATGGAGACAAAAATGGTATGCAGAAAAACAATTTGAAAGTGATCCTGATGCAAGAAAGAAATTCTTTGTTACAGTAGCATACCCTTACCCTAATTCACCACAGCACATAGGACATGGTAGAACATACACGTTGGCTGACGTCCATGCAAGATTCATGCGAATGTTAGGATACAACGTGTTATTTCCAATGGGTTTCCATTATACTGGAACTCCAATCCTTGGTATGTCTAGAAGAATACAAGAAAATGATAAGGAGCTTATCGAGGCATTTAGAACATTATACAAAGTCCCTGACGAAAAAATAAGAGAGTTTTCAGAGCCTGTAAAAATTGCAGATTACTTCCATAAAGAGATCAAAGATGGTATGATAGAGATGGGATACTCCATAGATTGGAGACGTGAATTCACTACTATAGATCCCTGTTATAACAAATTCATAGAGTGGCAGTTTAAAAAATTAAAGGAATACGGTCTTGTGATTCAAGGAACACATCCAGTAGGATGGTGCCCAAAAGATCAGAATCCTGTTTCTCAGCATGATACTTTGGGCGACGTTGAACCAAGTTTTACTGAATATACCATTATCAAATTCAGATATGACAACTATGTTTTGCCAGCTGCCACTCTACGTCCAGAGACAATATTTGGTGTAACTAATCTCTGGGTAAACCCTGATACCAATTATGAAATTGCAAAAGTCGACAATGAAGAGTGGATAATTAGTTCAGAATGTGCAACAAAATTAGGATTTCTAAACAAAAAGGTAACAAAAACTGGAAACATAACAGGAACTGAACTAGTAGGCAAAAAAGTCAAGATCCCAGAAAGAAGTGATGAGGTCTTCATATTACCTGCTACGTTTGTAGAGAGCGATGATGGTACAGGACTTGTAATGTCAGTACCTGCTCACGCACCATTTGATTATCAGGCATTAGAAGATCTGAAAAAGAACACAGGAAAATATGTTAACTTACCTTCCCTTTCAGAAATCAAACCCATTTCCATAATTGAGACAGAAGGATATGGTGATATTCCGGCAAGAGACATGGTTGAAAAATTTGGCATAGATAGTCAGGATAATCCAAAGTTGGAAGAAGCTACAAAGGAACTTTATGCAAAAGAATTCTACGGCGGCAAACTCAAGCAAAACACGGGCAAATTTGCGCAGAAAACAGTTACTGATGCAAAAGAAGATGTCAAGAAGTGGATTCTTGAGAGCGGTAATGCGGACATTCTGTATGAACTCAATGAGAGCCCTGTAAGATGTAGATGTGGTGCTGAATGTGTGGTCAAGCTTTTGGATAATCAGTGGTTTCTCAATTACTCAAACCCAGAGTGGAAAGAAAAGGTTCATTCTTGGATAAATGAGATGAAGATACTCCCAGAAGAGATCAGAAATGAATTCAATCATGTTGTGGATTGGCTCAAAGAGAGGGCTTGTGCTAGACAACATGGGCTTGGAACCAAATTGCCTTGGGATAAAAATTGGATAATAGAGAGTTTGTCAGATTCTGTCATTTACATGGCTTACTATATCATAGCAAAATATGTCAATGCCGGCCAGATAAACGCAGAACACATATCAGATTCATTTTTTGATTATGTATTTTTTGATAAAGGTGATTTGAAAAAAATTGCGTCAGATTCGGAAATAACCCCAGAAAGATTAGAGAGTATTAAAAAAGAATTTCAATATTACTATCCAGTTAACGCAAGACATTCAGGTAGAGATCTTGTACCAAACCATCTGACGTTTTTCATTTTTAATCACTTGGCAATATTTCCAAAAAAGTATTGGCCGGAAGAAATAGTGGTTAATGGTTCAGTCTTAATGGATGGTAAAAAGATGTCAAAATCAATGGGAAATATAATACCACTCAGAGATGCAATCAAAACACATGGTGCAGACGCTATTAGACTTGCAATCTTAATTTCTGCAGAACTGTTACAAGATGCAGATTTTAACCAAGAAGCAGTTCGAGGCATCAAAAACAAGCTAGAAAATATGCTTGATGAATGCACAAAATACAAGACTGCAAAGCATACTGTCTTGGCACAAGAAGATATATGGATTCAAAGCCGCTTACAGCAATTAATTTCTAAAGCAACTTCCTCGATTCAAAAAATGAGATTAAGGGAAGCCCTTCATCATATTTTATATGAATTTGACTCTGATTTACAATGGTATCTTAGACGGGTTGAGGCAAAAAATAGAACAGACTATTCAGGAATTCTGCATGAAATATTTTCTGCAAGGGTTGCAATGATGTCACCCTTTGCTCCATATATTTCAGAAGAGATGTGGTCCAGACTTGGGAATTCAGATTTGGTATCAAAATCTTCCTGGCCAATTCCAGATGAGGTAAAAATTGATTTGCTTTCCGTACAATCTGAGACTCTTCTCAATACAACATTGAATGATATCAAAAATATAATCAAGGTAACAAAAATGAATCCAAAGAAGATTACCATATACACAGCTGCTCCATGGAAAGGAAAGGCCTATCAGAAAATTCTAGAAAGAGTCACAGGAGGAGAGATCAACATAGGAAATTTGATAAAATTACTCATATCAGATAAAGAAACAGAAGAGATAAAAAAAGATCCTGATTTTGTCAAAAAGACAGTCAACGACATTTTATCCAATCCTCAAGACGAAAGGGACTCTAAAAATAAAGTTGGTCTTGTTGATGAAATAAAGGTGTTATCTGAATTAGAATCGTTGATAAAAAATGAATATGGCATAGGCCTCCAGGTTTTTTCAGAATCTGATCAAAACAAATACGATCCAAAAAACAAGTCTAGGACGGCAAGACCATACAAGCCTGCCATACTAATAGAATAATTGACTTTGTGCAGCCACATCTTTTTATTAGGTAATTTTAGGTATAAGCTCGTTTGAAAATAGCTGTTGTTGGCATAGGGGTCGCTGGTGCCTACCTTCTTGCAAGATTGAAGAATCAACACGAGGTGGTGGGTTTTGAAAGATCTACAGAGGAAAACCATGATTCCATATGCGCGTGGGGTACTACAAAAGGTCCAATGGAAGAGTTTGCAAAAAAATGTGATCTTGACTTTAATGATTATCTCATACATGATGGAAAAAAGATGTACATCAGCATGAACAACTCTGAACGATTTACTATCAAATTGATGGGATTGTGCACATACAACAAAATTGGTTTGATAAAAGACATGTCAAAAGGTTGTAAGATTCATTACGGAAGTGCGCCAAAAATTGCAGATTTGGAATCAGAGTTTGACATAATCATAGATTCTACAGGTTTTCACAGATCTTATCTCCCAAGACTTTCTCAGGATTTTCATTTACCAACTTTTCAATACAAAGTTCAGTATGAGAATGGAGTTCCTTTCGATGACTTTTATCTCAAGCCTTTCACATCAATGAGCGGCTATTTCTGGTACTTTCCATTGGGAAAAAACATTGCACACATAGGTGCTGGCGATAAAAATAGAAACCACGTTGAGGAAACTAATGCCTTCTTGAAAAAACATGGTGGCAAAGTTATAAAGACGGTGGGAAGACCGATTCGACTTGCCACACCTGACATGTGTGAACCATTTTATCATGGTAAGGTAGTTGGAGTTGGAGAATCGATAGGTACCGTTTATCCTCTACTTGGGGAGGGAATTATACCCAGTATGACATGTGCAGACATATTTGTTGAGAACATTGGAAATAATGAAAAGTATCGTCAGAAGGTGTTAGAAAAATTTGCAATATATTCCAGAGTATTGTCTTTTGTCAGAAGCAAGATGGATAGCAAATTTGGCATATTGAAAAATTTTTCAGATCTCATATCAATATACAGATACATGAAGAAAAATGAATGGAGGTTTGGAATGGAGATTCGAATGGCTGACATGATGAAGGTAGCGCGAGCCTAAAAGCCCATACTTACATAACCAAAATTCTCACGAGTAGTTCGATTTGAGCTCATCGTATAATCATAGATAGTCTTTGAATATTCTGCAAGAATATCGCTCATTTCATCAATTGATTTTGCAAAGTAGAATCCTGGACAATCTCCAGTAAATTGAAACGTTGCATGCACTCTTGCTCTGCCTTTTTCATTTTCAAGCCATGACGAAAAGGGATAGAGATAACATACACCTGGTCTTGATGGATGCAATCCGCAGTAGCCTTTTTGATCTAAAAACCTGCACTTGACATGAGTACCATCTTCTGCTTCTGTTTCATCATTTTTTCGTTTAAGATTAATCATGGTCATGATAACTGAATTACCAGCAGGGCTTTGTTCCTCCCATGTGGTTACATTGGTTTCATTTTTTACAAAATCTGAAACCTTGCTGTACTTCATGTTCTTGCTTATCGTTATCAAGTCATTTGAGGTAAGTGGTAACCTTCCTTGTCTGTTACAACAATTATGACATTCAGGCCAGTAGCATTTCCAAAGTACATAACCGTTATCTGATGATAGATACGGTATGTGAAATATCACATCATTTACTTTTATCTGAAAGTCTGATGCATCAACTCTTTTACCCAAAATAAAGTCACGGATTATAGGTTCAATCTTCCAGTCTTTTGACAACAGATCTAGAGCTTCTTCGATTTTAGGTTGCATCAACCAATAAATTAAGAATAGACTTTTGAACGTTATCAATGTTAAGCCAGAAGGGGAAATATGCTTCTGCAACACAAAACAGAAGATTGGTGTGGGAAAAAGTCATGTGGCCCCTAATTCTTGAAATAAATAATATCAGTTTTACTTTAGAACAATACAAGAAAAAACGTAATGAGGTCTGCAAGGAGCTAAATATTCCATCATCACGCATAGCTGGTGGATTTGTCTCACTTTTGCTAAAGGGAATACTGTACAAAGAAAAAGATCTGTATTCCATTCATTACAGACTCATTCCATACATGAGACTTAAAGCGGATTGCGATTATGCAATGGCTGTTCGTGAAGCTAGTACAAAATAGGATTAGTCGTAGATCTTAATTTCTGTTTTATTGACTCAGGTACAATCATAACAAATTATGTGGCAATGATCTTAGATTTGTCTACACTCTGATTCTTGTTTGATGGTTTACCTATATTCATCGCCGCAGTCTCCAATTCTTTCAAACAGATTGCCAGATCTTGATGTTATTGATTTTATGGCGTCACTATCCTCTTTGTCTAGTTGCAATTCAAACACTCTCACATTATCGGATTTGTGTTCTGCAATACCCAATCTTGCTCCAATTATTACGCCTGCTACTGTAGGTTTATCCAAGATGTATCTCGTAACAACATTTGCAATACTAACATGGTGTTTCTTTGATATATCATCAAGTACAACAAGTAGATCCTGAAATAGATTCCAACCACCCCATGCATCAATCATATTTTTGTATTTTTGCAAACTGGGCGTATCGAGCTGAGATCGGGACGGTTCTGGTTTGCCTAGATATTTTTCAGACAAAAGTCCGCCAAGCAGAGTTCCATATGTCAATAGTTTTATTCCATGTTTTTGACAAAATGTAGTCATTTTGACTTCAGGTCGCTGGTCTAGCACAGAATATTGTACTTGATTTGATACTAGTTTGAATCCATTTTCTACCATGATCTCAATTCTTTCTGTATCAAAGTTTGTCAACGCGAGATGCCTTATTTTTCCCTCATCACGAATCTTTGAAAGATGATGTAATGCATCAAGATATCTTGTATCGTTATAGTCCCACCAATGAAATTGTACTACATCGATTGTCTTTACATTCATCCTACGAATTGACTTGTCTATGTAGTGTTCCACTATGGTTCTAGTCATGGGTCCGGGATTTGGAACAAATTTTGTTAATGCTTGCATGTTATCAAGTTCTGCCTCTCCTTTATTTTTTGCAAGTCTTTTTCTAAATTCACCAATGTATTCTTCTGCAGGACCATAAATGTCTGCCATGTCCCATGTTGTAAAACCAAAATCATGATACAATAACATATCAGATATAGCAGATTCGGGATTGACTTGACCATGACTTCCTGATACTTGCCACATACCGTTTAGAATGCGGCAAATTTTCAAGTTGGATGTTAGCTGAAATGTTTTTTGATGCTGTGACATGTCAAACAGTAATCAAACTCTCTTAATATTACATCACATTTTAGATTCCTGACATGATATAAACAAAATTTAATCAAAATACTGAGATAATGTTTTGTTGGGATTTGATTTATGATATTTTCATTATTCCACTAGATACAAGATACTGTATTCATTTGACAAAATCGCTATCAGATATTTGTCCACTGGCCCACCAACCAGCATTTGTTTTTACCCAAGATGGGATCTGTTGTGATGAAGAATTTGATGTTGATGTCGATAACGGTATTTTCATGATTCCCTGCTGAACTAAATACTGTATCCCTGAGACAAAATCCGAGTCACCTAGCTGGCCTGTTGCCCAGTAACCGGCATTCTTCTTTACCCATGACGGAATTACAATGCTTTGAGATGGAGTTACGGTATTCTGAGATGCGTTTGTAATCTGCAATGTCCCAAGCATGGTATCAAAGGTAGTAGCCTGAGAGTTAAAATCAGCATCTGAATCTGCTCTCAATCCAAATGTAATATAGGCCGAGCTTGTCTGAGTCATCTCATACTGGGACTCCATCGTCACAGTTCCAGTACAATCTACAGTTACTTCATTAAAGTTCAAGCTGTTAAAAGTCTGGGTTGATGTAGAATTGGTACATGTTTCTCCATCTTGCACATTTCTTGGCATAAAGTGTTGAGTATATGATGTGGGGCCTTTTGGTATCATGGATATAGATATGGTAACGGGTGGACGTTGTCCTCCTTGCATTGACTGAAATCCTCCTGGTGCTAAAGTTACAGATGTAGCTCCCGTAGTTCGCTTTATCTCAGAGCCACTCCATCCATCTGGAATTGCCACTTGAATCCCATAGTTAGCGTTTGTATATGTAGTTCCATTTACAGCAGTACGTGTTCCTTGGAAGTGGTGCTGACCTGATTGCGATTGATTCTGACCTGGTTGTACTTGATACTGACCTGATTGCGATTGATACTGTGCACTGGCGTGAGTTGCAAACATTGCACCTGCGAAAAAGAGTATTGCTACAAACCCTAAAAATAAAATGACTTTCATTTACGTAGACTTGGTTTTAATGTATTTATGTATTCGTAAACATTGTTCATGATAAAATTGTATTCTGTTATTTTTTGTTCCAATAATGTCCGATTG
>JBAVVB010000221.1:0-6587 GCA_049697075.1 Nitrosotalea sp. | reverse complement strand
ACCCAGTACTGAATATGAACCTCCAGAACTTGTAGTTGCACTAATTAGTGTACCTAGACCGGTTCCAGTGAATGTAATTGTAGCCCCTGTAATTCCTACACCAGCAGTGGTATCCGTAAGAGTTCCTGTTGCGGTAAGGGCTCCTCCCGCTATTACATTTGAGATCGAATTAAGAGTAAGGCTTGTGCTGTGAGGTATCGTGTTGTAATTCGTGGAGACAGAGGGTGCATTGTAATAATTAGTGTCGCCACTAAATGTTGCAGTTACGGAAAGACCTGTTGCAATACCGCTTGGTGTGGTTACAGTTGTAGAAAACGAGCCAGCGACCGTGGTTATGGTTTGAGCGCTTGTTATTCCGCTACCTCCTATGACAATTTTTTCATTGTTTACTCCCACGTTTCCAGCATCTGTATCATTGAGTGTACCAGATATTGGGATTGTGCTGCTCCAGGGCGAGTTTGGTATTGATTTAATGTACAGTACAGTATGATGCTGGGTTGTGCTAAAGGTAGATGTTGTTGTTACAGAAGATGGAAGGTATTGTGTACTTCCAGCAAAGCTAGCAGTTGCCTGCAATCCACTTGAGATGGAGTTTATTGCAGTGCCAGTTGATGAGTATGATCCATCAGAAGCTGTGGTAGTAGGTGACATGCTAGCAATACCATTTCCTGAAAATGAGATGGTTGCACTGACTCCAGAGTTTGCATCAGTATCTGTGAGAATTCCAGAAGCTGTTATCTGGCCGCCAAATGGTACGCTCAATATGTTACCAATTGTAAGAGATGTTTTGTGAGCAATTACATTAACAGAGACTGGCAAACTTGTTGCCAGCACTGTATTTCCATTAACGAGAGTTCCTACTATCTGCTCTGTCTCTCCAGATGCTTCTGATTGGTATGTGTAGGTTACAGGCCCCCAGTTGCCAGTGGAAGTAGATACTGGAATACCAGATGTTGTGTTGCCATCACCCCAGCTTACTGCGACGGTACTGCCACTAGGAATGCTCGTAGCATGGCCTGACATACTGACGCTATCAATTCCCCATCTAACTGATGACGGGGTAGGACTGTTCAGCGTTATAGTAGTTGATGGTGCGACGGTAGGAGAGAATACTTCTACACGGTTATTTCCCGAGTCTGCCACATAGATATTTCCTGAAGCATCAATAGCCAACCCCTCAGGTAAAGTGAAGTTACCATCACCTGTACCAAGAGAGCCGAATTTATTAACAACTTGTCCTGTAGGTGAAAGAACTACAACTTGATCATTGCCAGAATCGGCAATGTGAATATTTCCTGGAAAGTCAAAGCCTATTCCATACGGTATGCTAAAAGAAGATATTCCGGTAGAATTTGCATTTGGAAGTGTGCCTATAAGAGAACCGGTATTGCTATTGAGTTCAAAGACTTTATAGTTACCTCTGTCAGCCACATAGAAGTTTCCAGCAGCGTTGAATACCACACCGGATGGCTTGCTTAGCACATTACCACCAGTAAATGATCCCAGGTATCCATGTGCGCTGTTAAACTCGGCAATCCTACCGTTGTTGGTGTCTGCCACATAGATATTTCCATTATTACCGATAGCTATTCCAAGGGGTTGTTTGAATTGATCAGGACCGCTTCCTTCAGTTCCAAACGTTGCAAGCCAGTTCCCTGTGCTATCAAATTCTTGGACTCGATTATTTTCTGTATCTACAACGTAAATGTTGCCGAAGGAATCAAATGCAATTCCAAATGGTTGGTTAAATTGTCCATTACCTGTACCATAACTGCCAAAAGAAAAGAGAAAGTTTCCAGAGTTATCAAATGCTACAATTCTGTTATTTCCATCATCAGCTACAAATATGTCACCGTTACTATTCAATGCGACATTAGATGGTAATGACAACACTAGATTTCCTTGAGTGCCAAACGATTGTTTGTAAGCACCCAAGTTGCTAAACTCTACGATCTGATCATTGCCAGTGTCTGCGGCATATACATTTCCTGATGAATCTACAGCTACACCTGATGGTTCGGATAGTGCTTCAAGTGGTGGACCAAGAGCATAAGTGTTAAACGCTTGTACGAAAGTGCCAGATTTGCTAAACTCTACGATCTGGTTGTTGCCAGTGTCTGCAGCATATACATTTCCTGATGAATCTACAGCTACACCTGATGGGCCTGATAGTGTGCCAGTGCCAAAGTTGCTAAACACTTGTACGAAAGTGCCAGAGTTGCTAAACTCTACAATGCGGTTGTTGCCAGTGTCTGCAGCATATACATTTCCTGATGAATCTACAGCTACACCTGATGTTGTATTGAGTTCTCCAGGTCCTGAAGTGCCAAACGCCTTGATGAAGGTACCAGAATCATCAAATTCTGCAACACGATTATTATCAGAATCTGCAACATAGATATTTTCAGACGAATCCAGTGCAACAGATGTTGGTGCGTCAAACACGCCGCCTCCAGGTATTCTAGTTATGCTTTTTAAGAAAGAGTCTTCCGGTTGCGCATAGGCCTTGTTTGAGACAGGGACTGTAAGTAGAAATGCAGATGAAAAAAGTACTGCCATCAATGCTATGCTCATAAAAAACTTGAACTTCATTTTCTCATACTCTCTATTGATACGAAGTGTTGATCCTTTATACTCTTATCTAAGACAGATTTTTTTGCAGATCTTTCAAATTTTTTATTCCATGATTGATTGAAAGTAAGATTGGAGACCGAAGGATGGTAAACATTGCCTGATGTTTGAAAATTATGGACATTTTTATTGCAAATTTCCAGATTAGTTATCCGATCTGATTTAGTAGATTCTACAAAGGCATTTGGTTTTTGTGTACAATCAATATTAAAAAGATGGTAGGATGTCCTTTCAAAAAAAATGGACATGTTTTACGTTCCCATTGTTACTGTCCACTTTACTGTCAGCGAGTCACCGGAATTGAGAGACACACCAGTAAATACCTGATGAGCAAACATTCCTTTTGTGTTGCTATATGTTGTGCTATTGAACAAACCTGCTTCGGTTACGGTTTTGGCACCACCTGCGTTGGTGAACTGGTACTGTAACACATCTGATACTGGTGCTCCGCTTGTTGCATCGGTTTCAGTCTGTGTTGAAGCAGTTGCTCTGAACAGAGTAGATTCGGCAGAGCCAGAGTTTGTTGTGGTGAATTCTGCACCCAGACCTGCATCTGTCTTTGCTGCGGTAGGATTTCCAGTTACATTACCAATTGCAATCACATTGTAGTTTCCAGTATCACCGGATGCAGTACATTGGTTGCTAGGAATTCCGAATACTTTGTAAGATAAACAGTCTTCTCCTAGGTTTACCACAATGTTGTCTCCCTGGTGATATGCTATGATGTTTCCGTGAGGATCTGTCACAGTCATAGTTACATGTCCCAGCATTGGAACCGCACCTATGGTTTGTGTGTCTGATTGTACTTTCAGTGTGGAAGGTACTGAAGTGAGTCCGTAGACCCCTAGAATACCCACTGAAAGCGCAATAGCGCTGAACAGTGCTATGGTTGTATAGCGTTGCATTTGTTTTCAGTATTGGTCTTAAGATATTAAACGCCGCGGAGAATATCATTGATAATAAGGGCCAATTTGGCATGCCCCCTACTTTGCAGCTATTCCAACACTTTCATTCAATTCAACGGTATAGCTCTTCTTTGCTGTAGTAATAGGAGTCGAAAGGGATGGATTTGTAGTAGGAATAGAGGATAGCCCTCCCGTGGTTGCATTAGATGGTGGTGCTACTTTACCAGTATTTGGTGCCAAAGTGGTACTGGAAAGAACTGCCAGTATTGCAAAAGATACTGCAATTCCAATCCCAATTCCTATAATAGATTTCTTGTTCAAATTTTAGGATCCGTACTCTAGTCTTTCTTTTTGGATATAAACATTAATTGAAAGCCAGCAGGAATTGAACGAATACTTTTATCATTATCATTAAAAACAATTCCATGGTAAGATGTTGTGGAAAAAATTACAACAACTTTCATATTATTTTGAATCTCTCTTTCATCGCAGTTTTTATTTTTTTTGAGAATTCACCAAATGTATTTGCAGACGATCAGGTACTAATTACAAAATCGGCTACTCTAAATCACGTAATCTTTGACGGCAAATGGACATTTTATACAGAATGGAAGGAATCAAGTCTTAACGATCTTGTATATAATGATACTACAAGAATAGAATTGAGGTCAGCTCATCAGGACAATTATCTATATTTTATGATTGATGCATTGACTGAAACTAATTTTGTTAAAAACTCAGACAGGGCAGTCATATGCCTTGATGCAAATGATAGTAGAATTCAGATACCTAACTCTAATGATTATTGTTTCATTGCAGTACTGAATGGTAAAAATTCTTTTGTGTTGCAGGGAGGCTCGCCCTTGGAGATGACAAGTCACTACAAAATAATTCCAAGTCCTGATAATTTTATTGCAGTAGGTGGTATCTCAGATCAAAATGATAGATACACTCCTACTCCACATTCATCATACGAATTTAGGATTCCAATTGATTTGGTTGGACGGTCAGATATTTACGGCATTTATGTTGGAGTTTATGATTCTCATTCTAATACGGTTTACTCATATCCACGTGATATCAGTTCAGTTGGTCCTCTAGAGATTCCAAGCCCAAGTCAATGGGGGACGATGATCTCTCCAGATAAATCGCTTCCAGAATTTCCATTGCCTGCATTAATACTACCTGTTGCATTATCAATTGCCCTATACTTTACAAAATCTAGATTTAGGTAATGTCAGAGTTGATTTTTTGATGCAATTCCTTCAAAGACTGAATTCAAATATAATAAAATGCAAAAAGTGTCCCAGACTTGCATCTTATATTAGTAAAATTGCAGATGAGAAAGTAAAACGGTTCAATAATGAAAGATATTGGGGAAGGCCTCTTACTGGTTTTGGAGATTTTCACGCACGATTATTTATCATAGGTCTTGCTCCAGCTGCCCATGGCGGAAACAGGACGGGAAGGATGTTTACTGGAGACAGCTCAGGAGACTGGGTTGCCAAAGCCCTTTATGAGAATGGTTTTGCTTCTCAGCCAACAAGTATTAGGGCGGATGATGGGCTCAAATTGGTTGATGCCTATATCACAGCATCAGTCAGGTGTGCACCGCCAAAAAACAAACCAACAAGAGAAGAGTTTGAAAATTGCTTTCCCTATTTGGTAGAAGAGTTTTCTTTACTAAAAGAAGTCAAAGTAATAGTATGTCTTGGCAGAATAGCCTTTGACACATGTTGCAAGATGTTGCACATAAAGGGCGTTGATTTTGCTCATGGCAAATCATTTACGCATCAAGATTTGACAATAATATGCTCCTACCATCCAAGCAAACAAAATACTCAGACAGGCAGGTTAACATGGAAGCAGTGGTCAATGATATTTGCAAAGGCTAGAAAACTTCTTTATGATATCAAGTAAGATCTATGATGGTATCACATCAAGATAACAAAAAATTAGAATTTCTTTATAAGATAAAAAGAAGACGTTCTCGCCCATTTCCCCATCCGAGTTTCCCCTACTCGTATGTTGATTGTGACGATACGCCGGAGGGTGATGGAACTGATGGGAATCTGTCGCCAATCTGTTGTTCTGCAACTGCTGATGCTTCTTGTAGTATCTTGTCTGTCTCTTCGCTTGATACGTCTGAGTCTACATTGAAGTCTCCTCCTGCTAGCGAGTCCATCATTAGTCCATTGAGTGTCTGGGTCATAGAGTTCAGTTCGGAATCTGCCTCTGGCATAAATCTTCCAAGGGATGATTTGAGTCCCTTCATTGTTGACATTGCAGGAGCTATTGCTACCATTGCGTCTCCTAGGTCGTGTATTGTTGTTAGACGTAATTGTACTTGCTCTAGTGCCATTCTGGCGTTTCCTAGCATCTTTGTGACCTTTCGTATCTCGGCTAGTTCATTTGATAGAACTCTGCTTGTGCTTGCATCATGCTGTTGCATGGCGGTTACGATTCGTTTGAAAAGCTGTTCGTCTCTTTGTCTTAGCTTTGTCAGCATAGAATCCATCTTCGATATTTGACCCTGTAATTTGTTCACAGCGCCCTCAATTCTAGGTTTGAGTGCTCCCTGTGGCTTTACAGTTTCACGTAATTTTTCGGTTAAACCTGCAGACTCGGGACGAGTCCAGGTCTTATCGAAGCCGGTCATGGTGGCTAGTTTGAAAGTTAGTTCTTAATTGCCGGTGTATATTATCGTCAACTTCAGGCTAAATTAAGCTCACAAAATAAATCTGGCAAAACCGGTTTGAAATTGTGTCAAGGATAGCGGTATTTGATTCTGGTCTGGGTTCCCTTTCCATAATAAAACCAATTCAGAAAAAGATCAAGACTGAGATTATCTATTTTGCTGATCAGGACAATTTTCCATATGGCACAAAATCTACTAGCAAGTTAAGAGAGATTATCAAGTCAACCATTAAAAATTTGGAAGAAAAATTTGAACTAGATTTGATAGTGGTTGCTTCAAACACACCTTCACTTTTACTAAATCCCAAAAAACAATCAAAAATTTTAGGGGTTTATCCGCCATTAGAAGATGCG
>JBAVVB010000220.1:0-6369 GCA_049697075.1 Nitrosotalea sp. | reverse complement strand
CCTTGACCATTGTTGCCTTGACCATTGTTGCCTTGACCATTGTTGCCTTGACCATTGTTGCCTTGACCATTGTTGCCTTGACCATTGTTGCCTTGACCATTGCCACCTGTACCACCATTACATACTGTAATTGAAGTGGAGGATGCGAGTGTGACTGCTCCGTTTAGTGCAATCAATCCACAGTTTACATCCAAGTGTGTACCAGTAGTACCACCTGTTTCTGAGATTGATGTGAGAGCAATTATGGTTCCTTCAAAGTGAGTTGGACTAGTTGCTACTGATCCTGGTGCTGCAAGAGTTGCAGAACTTCCTACCGCCCAAAAGACGTTTGCAGCTGTTGCACCGCCGGTTAGGACTACATTAGCTCCTGTAACCGTCACGAGTGTGCTGCCTGCCTTGAAGATGTAAACTCCAGCGCCGTTAAGAGTAAGTGTTTCACCGGCATTTATTGAAAATGACGTTGAATCACAATAGACTCCTGGTGTTAGTGTTTTTCCACCCAAGTCTTGAACTGGTGGGTAAGTAGTTGTGCATGCTTGAGAGTTTAGCGCAGCAAATGCGGCATGGGCATCAGTTTGGGCCTGTGCTGCAGCTGCATTACCTGCTTCTATTGATCCTGTTACAGTTCCCGGAGGAAAGCCAGTGATCGAAGTGAGACCGTTAGGTGAGATGCCGAGATCTCCTGTGATAACGGTCCCAGCGCCTAATGTAGGATCATTGGTTACCGTTGTGGCAGCCAAGACTCCAAAGGTGCTAGATGTTCCAAGGTTTGGTGCAGTTGCTGCAAAGGCATTATTTTGTATCATGCTTGATGCTGAAAGTATCAGCACAGACATTACAAAATAGTTTTTAATGTTGTTTCTATTCATTGTAAGTTTATTTTTGATGTTGTTTCTTGTCATTGTTGGTTTCGTCAATATGATAATCTATAAGCCACGCTTACACTTGTGTCCGGTTCTCATACAAATTTGTCAGCATAATGGACCAATCTGTTACTAGTTTGAAAGAGAAATGATACTCTTATCGAGTGATAATCACATTACCAGATGATCTGCAGGTATGAAAAGAGATTGGATTTAGTTATTGTTTGCAGATTTAGTACTAGTGTATGTTTGATTGTTCTACAGTGCTCCAAGTCCAGGTTTCATTATTTGGAGTATACTTGGTATTATGGTATGTTTGATTCATCTGAGCGGGTGTATTAGACATGATATCAAGTGCTGCAAACAAGGGCTTGGTACTAGTGTATATTTGATTGATCTGGGTTTGTGTCAAAAGTGAATCATAGAGGCTTACATTAGATATTTCTCCTGAGAATAGGTGACTTGTCTGTGAACTAACTGAATCATGATATCCACCAATGACTGCAGCTGAATTGGAAGTAAGATTTTGTACAGTTTTGGTTTCAAGATAACCACTTGCTGTAATTGTTGGTATTCCTAAAATTGGCGTTGTTCCTTCCAAATTACTGTTTACATAGAGTTTGATTGACGTACCGTTGAAAGTAGCAGTGAGATGTGTCCACCGTTCTGGAATTATACTATATGATTGGACAGTTGTCCACTTGATTCCATCAAATACAGAAAAGATAGCCATCTTTGCGGGAGGCATGTTATCATTAACAGCCAATGTAAATGCATTATCTTTGCTTACTACTGTCAAGACAGAGGCACCTTGACTATAGTCTGGTTTGATCCAAGCTGATACTGTGAGATTTCTTAGGTTTGTAGTGTCATATGCAGTTGCAGCATCTTTAGACCAACCAAACTGGAATGATGTTATTGGTTTTGGAATAGGTAGATTTGTAGAATTGGCATCTATACTGTTTGTCAGATTTGTAGAATTGGCATCTATACTGTTTGTCTGTAATATGCCAATAGCAGATACTCGGTTTATTGATACCATGGATGACACTAACAGAATAGAGATGAACACTAACGTAAGTAAATTCTTGCCAGCCTTGTTTAGAGTAGCAAACACAGACAACCCTTGTGCTCATGTTGCATCTGTTGAGTCATGTTATTTCATTCATGAAAATAGCTATTAAGATGCGCTGACATTTGTGTCTGTTTTACATACAATTTTGTTAGTATTATGGACTGCATATCAGCATGGACATCAATATACCAGAAAGTGATCACATGAAAAATCCATGTTGATGAGCTACAGAATTTTTATTTTCTCAATTTTATTCTATAAAATGCAAGTATTGAACCAAGAGAAATTACCAGTATAACCATAGGCAATGGAAATTCTGGCACTACACTAGTGCCGGTTATCTCCACAATACTTCTGTTTTGTGGAAAATTAATTTCCAATGTTCTTGCATCCGAGTTGGTTCGAGTTTCTACATAGCTTATTTGCGTTTTGTTTGAACCGTCAACAAGTTCACTGTTTACCACAAATCTTGTATCGTTACCACCCTGAATTGAATCCATTATCTTTCTTGATAGTTGTACCTGCAAATGTCCGCCATTTATCCCGCCAATTACTTCAACAGTCATTTTTTTTGTAGAAGGATCTGCATAGAATCCTTGGATTATTCCTCCAGTGACATTATATGGAACAGAGTAAAGTTTTCCCTCAATATCCAGAGGTTTCAAGCCAACTATTTGAACTGATGATATTGCGTCAAGTGAAGGTATGGGAGGCGAAAGCTGAATCTGTAGAGCTTGTTCAAGCACATTTGCTGGAATAGATTGCGAAGGTAACGGTATTGCCTCGATTTGTGGGGGGTTTGACGGCATGTTGTAAGCTGTTGCTCCCTGTCCAAAGATTTCCATCACAGGGATTTGATCTCCTGATGGTGCTGTTACTACTGTTGAATAATCAGGACAGAAATTAGATTGAGATAATATCTCGCATACATATGCCATGGCTTGAATGTAATGTACCCATGTATAATAAACAGCAAATGGAGCTCCGTAGTGGTAAAGGGACAAATGTGATAATTCGTGGGATAAAATCCATGCCCCTGCAAAGCTTTCTGTGTCATTGTCACAAGCACAAACTAGGATGGATTGGGACCCAATGCCTGAAATTGTATACAAGCCAATGTTTCCTTGCTGAATCAAAAGTTTTTGGCCTACATTTTCATCCACTATTACAATAGGTATGACAGTTGAAGATACTGTAGAAAAATATTCGTTATAGTCTTTTTCTGAAATACATGAGGCATATTCTTGATTATGGACAAGATGATATAGCGAAAGATATTGATCTGTTATTGCTCCATAGAATTTTAAGCGTTGATTGTCAGAATTGTTACATTGATCTTTACTGGTAACATAAAACATTCCATACGTTACAGGTTGAATCGTGCTCGCACCTGCAATCTCCAGTTGTTTTAACTGTAATGCATATTGTGCAGTTGTATTAGCTGATTCTTGTGCAGTAGATTGAGGAAGGAATGAGACGACAGTGGAGACTAGAAGAATTACTAGAACGCTTAGAAATTTGATCAACTAAAAATACTTTAAAATTATAATCTGTCTTTAATGTCGATACCATCTTGTTTAATATTTTGGCATTATGCGTAGTCTTGTTTTTACAGAAACTGCAATTATTGATACGATTGCTACTGTAAAGATCAAGGCAGTAATAGCACCAAATTCTGGAACTGTTGAAATCGTATCTGCCATTGTATGTGATGGAACTGTAATGGTGTCAGAGTCTGTAGAAACTGTTCCTCCAAATGCCAAGACCCTGCCGGTCATGCTTACAGTGTTACCTATTGTAACACCTGATGCATCAAGTATGGTTCCTGCAAAGTTGCTATTTGCTCCAAGTGTTGTGGCACCAGTTGGTACCCAAGTTACGCTGGAGGCTTGTGCGCCGTTAGATAGCGTGACAGCAGAATGAACTACGGTAGTAAGTGCGCCATTAATCTCAAAGATGTAAACACCGTTGCCTGAAAGTGTGATTCCTGCAGTACCGATTGATGCTGCACCCGTGGTACAGTAAACGCCTGGTGCGTATACCCCGCCTTGTACTAGCGATAGATCAACTGTAGTGCCAAGATTAGTTGTGCATGCTTGAGAGTTTGCATAAGAGGTTGCAGCGTTCTGGGTAATTCCTGCTTGTGTATATACCGAGTCAGCTACGTGAGTGATACCATCAATTGTAGGTGCTACTGCCGGTCCTGTAGTGTATCCAAGGTCTCCTGCTATAGAAGTTCCAGGTGATGTGTTTGTATATGTACTAGTAAGTATGGCGAAATTACCTGGAATTGTATCTGCCATTACCTTAGGTCCTATACCGTTGATATCAGAATTGGCACCTATAGTAATTGGTGCGCCGTTTACAGTTCCTATGAGGTGACTGTTTGCTCCAATTGTTATGGCACCAGTTGGTACCCAGATTACGCTGGAGGCTTGTGCGCCGTTAGCTAGTATGACATCAGTGTTTGCTGCCTGGTTCAATGCGCCGTTAATCTCAAAGATGTGTGCTCCAATGCCTGTAAGTGTGATTGGGCCTGAGCCGATGTTTGCTGCACCGTCAATGCAGTATACTCCGGGTGGATATACCTTGGCTGGATACTGGACATTAGATCCTAGGTCAATTGCACCAGTTGGAAATGTAACAGTGCATGGGAAGTTGCTTGGAATTGTATCTGCCATTGTATATGATGGAGTTGGGCTAGTTGCATATGACATTGTATATGATGGAGCTGAACTAGTTGTATCTGCTGTTGCATGCGATGGAATTGTATTAGTTAGATCTGCCATGGTATGTGATGAAACTGTGATTGTGTTAGAGTCCAATGTAACCGCGCCGTTTAGTGCAATCAATCTACCGTCTACTGTAGCACCAGTATTTGCCGTGATTGATGTGAGAGCAATTATGGTTCCTTCAAAGCCAGAGTATGTTCCAAGAGTTGCAGAACTTCCTACCTGCCAGAAGACGTTATTTGCAGTGGCACCGTGGGTCAGGACTACATTGCTAGAATCCGGGCCTGCTGCAGTGACAAGCGTGCTTCCCATCTTGAAGATGTAAACTCCAGAGCCGCTAAGAGTAAGTGTTCCAGTTATGGTAGATGATGAAGGAAAACAATAGACGCCTGGCGATAGTGTCTTTCCGCCAATGTCTGCAACAGGTGATTCATTGGTTGTACATGCTGCTCTTGATAGAGCACCATATGCAGTAATAGCATCAGTCTGAGCCTGAGTCGCTGTTAAATCAGCAGTGTTGGTTGCTCCGGTTACTATACCTGGTGGAAATCCAGTAATCGATGTACCCGGATTGAGACCAAGGTTTCCTGCAATGACGGTATTGCCAGTGTTGGTTACCGTAGTTGCAGCCAAGACTGTGAAATTGCTAGCTGTTCCTAGGTCAATTGTTGAAGGTGTTGCAAAGACGTTGCTTTGTGAAATACTTGAAGCTGAAAGTAGCAGTAAAGATATTATAAAATAATTTTTAATGCTATTTTTTGTCATTCGCTAGTAATCATCAGTAGAGCTATTAAGCCGCGCTCACATTTGTGTCAGTATTACATACAGGCTTGTCTATGTTATTGACTAGTCTATCAGTTAATTTGAAAGCACTGATGCAAATATTTTTCCTTTTGCAGTCAGTCCTACATTAATCTTGGATTTTGCAATTGTTGATTTGACAAGACCTTTTTGCTCTAGCCAGACAACATGCTTTGCAAGTCTGGTATAATTTAGATCTGCATCAAGTGATAAACTCGTATTTGCATCTGGGCCGTTATCTGTCATGGTTTGCAGTATGCGCGATAGAGTCTTCACGCTTGGTTCAAAATCAGGCTCTAGTTTTTTCTTCTTGACAATGTCAATGTTTCTAGAACGCGCTGCCATGTACCTTTTTAGATGTACAAGGATGTTTATCATCTTAATGTACAAAAATGTAAATAAAACAGACACAAGTGTAAGCGCTGCTTAATAGTTCTGCCAACATTAGATAACAACAACAAACATGAAACAAATCCTAGTGTTTTCCGTACTAGCAGTTATGATTTCTCTTCTAGTTTTTTCTGCCCAAAATGCAATGGCGATAACTTTTACAACACATGACAAACCATCATTGTCAACCATACAATACAGTGATTAACTTGACGCGAAAAGATTACAAAACTATTACTGTGAAAATAAAACCTTTTTTGAAATTTTTAAAATGTGTAAAAAACGCACAGAAAAAAGATTCTAAAATAACCAATAGTAGCTTCCTTGAATATCTTCTTGATCTCAAGTAATTAGATAAGATAAAACAATCAAAGTCATGTTTACATATATGTTAGTTTTATGTATATTTCAGTATATCAAGATTGTAAACTGACTTTGGATCTTTTTCATGGAACAAAGATTAACATGTGCAAACCATTCATATGAAGAAATAGTTTTCAATGTTTTT
>JBAVVB010000219.1:0-5526 GCA_049697075.1 Nitrosotalea sp. | reverse complement strand
CATACTCGTAATATTCCGAGCCACCAAGTTCGCCCTTTGTAAGACCTACAAGAACAATCAAGTCGCCTGTTTTTGCTTTTTGTGGCATCAATGGCTTGCCCTCTATTAGGCCAAGCACTCCTATCAGTGGAGTTGGCTTGATTGGCCCATTATCAGTCTCGTTGTACAGACTCACCTTGCCTCCCACGCATGGAATCTCGAAATATTTGGCATACTCTGTGATTCCTTCCACTGATTCTTTGAACGTCCAAAAAATTTCAGGATCTTCTGGATTTCCAAATTGCAAATGATCAACCATTCCTATTGGAGTTGCGCCAGTGCAGATTATGTTTCTGCAGGCCTCATCAAAGCAGCCAATCACGCCCTGTCTTGGGTCTACGTAGCAGTGCTTTGAGTTACCATCTATCTTAATTGCGAGAAATTTGCCATTGTCAAGTCTTAAAACAGAGGCATCTTTTCCAGGTTTTATCACAGTACGAATGCCAACTTCGTGGTCATATTGTGTGTATACCCAATGTTTGCTTGCAATGTTTGGGTTTGAAAGCATCGTAAGAATTACGTTTGATAGATTTTTTGGCATTTTTGGTTTTTCAATTAGAGATATTTTTTTCAAATATTTGGGCACACTTGACGGTCTGTCAAGGAGTGGGGCATTAGCAACTACATTACTTGGCAATTTGGCCACTGTCTGTTTTTCAGATTTGACCTCCATTGTATTGCCATCAGTTACCTTACCCACAACAGAATATGATACTCTGAATTTTTCACAAATTTCTTTGAGAGTTGCAAGTTTTTCAGGAGAAGTTATCACAAGCATTCTCTCTTGAGATTCAGAAACCATCAATTCGGTAGGCGACATGTTTTGCTCCCTTTTGTGAATCATGGATACATCAAGTTCAATGCCAACTGATAGTGCGTCAGCTGTTTCCGAGATGGCACAAGAAAGTCCTCCGCCTCCCAAATCTTTCATGGCCTTGATACAGTTCTGATTTCTGGCATTTAGGATTACTTCAATTACAAGTTTTTCAATGAACGGGTCTGGGATTTGAACAGCAGAGCGATTCTCAGACTCTAGCTTGTCAGATGCAAACTGTGATCCTCCCATACCATCTCTGCCAGTAGAGCCGCCGATTAATACTAGAAGATCTCCCTTGTCAGCTCTGTTTTGTATTAGCCTCTCTTTTTTTCCAAATCCAACTGATGCAACATCAACTAACGCATAATTTGTAAAACATTTGTCAAATTCTATTTCACCGCCAATAGTTGGTATGCCCAAACAATTTCCATAATCGGCAATTCCCCTAACAGCATTTTTAAAAAGCCATCTTGCATGAGTATCATTTTTTATATCCCCAAACCTAAGGCCGTCCAAAATTGCAATAGGTCTTGTACCAGCTGACAGGATATCTCGTATTACCCCGCCTACTCCAGTTGCTGCCCCGCCATACGGTTCCACTGCAGAAGGATGATTGTGGCTTTCAATGTGTACGGTAACAACGTATCCGTCACCTACATCTAAAACACCAGAGTCATACCCAGGACCTGAGATGACGCGAGCCCCTTTGCGTGGAAGAATTTTTAGGTGTTTTTTTGACGACTTGTAAGAGCAGTGCTCAGACCATTCGGCTGCAACTATCTGCGTCTCAAGAGGATTTGGTTTTCGGCCTATCTTTTTTTCAAGATAGTCAGACTCTTGATGAGTCAGGCTCATGCAATAACACCCAATGTATCCAACAATGACTCAAAGATTAGCGATGCAGGTTTTGCATCTTGTGGATTGAGAATTTGCTCGGCTGATCTTTCAGGATGCGGCATCATGCCAACAACATTTCCTTCCTTGTTACATATACTTGCAATCTTCATTGTGGCCCCGTTGACATCATCTGAATAAGTAAAGACAATCTGATTATTCTTCTTCAACATGTGAAGCGTTTCTTTATCTGCATAATAGCGTCCTTCGCCATTTGCCATAGCAATTGGAATTTTTTGGCCTAGTTTGAGTTTATTTGTAAATGGAGTCTTGTTATTTTTAACAACAATTTCAGTCCATTTACAGATGTAGCTAAGCGAGGTGTTTTTTAAAAGTGCGCCAGGTAAAAGACCACATTCTACCAATATTTGAAATCCATTGCAAACCCCTAAAATTGGCATGCCTTTTTCTGCCATCTTCTTTACGTCTGCAATAACTGGGCTATGGGCAGCAATCACACCTGCTCTGAGCCTGTCACCATAAGAGAAACCACCTGGCAATACAATTGCGTCTATGTTCTTTGGCAGCTCATCAGTGTGCCACACAAGTTGGGATTTTACCTTGAAGACATCAGTTAAGACATGATGCATGTCGCGATCGCAATTACTTCCAGGAAAAACTATTACTGCAACCCTCACACCCACCCTTACTTGCCAGCAATATTAATTCGAATCGGGATCTTGTGTCTTTAAGTTACGATCATCCTAAACTTTGATGTGTTAAACCACAAGATATTGGCAACGCATCAGTTTTGGCATCATCCCCTCATTGGCATCACCTGTAGAGTTTCCTGATTGATTCATGAGTTAACAGACCAAATACGCCTCTCAAGTGAGCACATGGGACACTAGAATAATTAACGGATCAAATATTAGACCAAATAGATCAGATTATTAAATTTAGGATCTTTACTAGGCATAGTAAAAGATTTCATAAATGAAGATTGTAGCATCCCTTCTTGGATTTTTGATTATACTTGCTTTTACACAATTTGCATATTCAGACCAACAACCAACGCTATTTCTTGCCGTACAGCCTGTGATAACCCCGACATTGATTAAAGCCGCACCTGTCATATCTGGCTCTGTTACAGACATGAACGGCATTGCCGTCACTAATGCAACTGTAACCGTTACAATATCATCAAAGCAAACCGAAGTGCAAACAGACGGGCAAGGAAGCTTTACGGTAAATCTTCCATCAAAGTTACACGTAGGCGAATATGTGATAGAAGTGCAAGCCACAAAGAGCTTGTACAGTGATGCTATCAGCTATGTCGAATATACAGTAAATCCTCCACTTGGAAAACTAGCTACTGCCCCTCCACTATACTATGACAACTATACATTGTATCTTGGAGATGTAACAAGTTGGAATGCCAACACAGGAACATGTACTATTAGTACCGTTGATTCTCACAAGGCTATCAACCAAGCCTGCAATCCTGCAAACATGGGATTTGGCAGCCAGATATCAGGCAAGTCAGATTCTCTTCTGTCACTGATGCAGTTCAATGGCACTTACAAGATCTTCCCAGCCAGCATGTATTTTAGTACCATTAGGCTTGCCCCTTCGCTAGTACCAGGATACTTGAATGATTCCTGGAATTCCTAGATAGATTATTTAAAAAAGATTTCAACTGCAGAATTGTTTTAGGGTCTTGTCGTGTACCGAATTATAGTAATACGTATCTATGATCTACTTTTTCTCCACTAAAGAAAACAGTTAGGAAACTGGAATATCAAAGAAACAAGGCAGTAGCATATTGTATTTTGGGCATTTCATGATTATGACAATGAATCATGCACGAGATTAACAGAACCCAATTTATTATGCAACAAATGCCGCTAATGTATGTCAAGCATGCTGAGGCTGATAGGACGCCCCGCTCCTGTAACTACTACATTAATTATCATAAATGCCTTAATCTTTGCATATGGCATGCTCAGTCATTCACAACAACAGATCATTGTGCACTATGGATTTGTTCCAAACGAACTATTCCGTGATAACAATGCCCCGTTGTCTGACAGTCTCACTAGATTATTTACATCAATGTTCATTCATGCAAACATTACACATATTACATTCAATCTCTTTGCATTGGCCTACATGGGAAGCTCTGCCGAGAGATCAGTAGGGATTCCTCGATTCATAGCACTCTACATACTAGCAGGACTTGGAGGAGCGCTGCTTTACGGAGCTGTTGCGTCATTCATACTACTAAACGGCAATAGTCTTCTGATTGGCGCATCAGGGGCAATCTCCGGAGTTTTAGGAATATCAGCTGCAATGGGCGACATACGAGGATATTACTGGCTTGCCATCCAAATTTTGTTTGCCTTCATAGGCTCAATTGCGGCAATTACCATAGCATTCATGGCCCACGTCGGAGGATTTCTCACTGCATTACTTGTGACAAAGGCCTTGATAGAAAACGAACGTAGAAAAAGAAGATGGTGTTCTGATACTTTTTCAACATAGCTGCGCAGATCATTTCCCTTGTTTTGGATAAGCGGTACCGTACAACTATGATCGTATTACTAGACATAACCATTAGGAAACTGCAAAGCATGACCTTGGTAGGAGTTCATAGCCTTGCAGCCTCTTGTGGGAAATTATATGGTTCACATAATTAAGAAAGGCGTATACTAAGCAACTAACTGCAAACTAAATCAAGACCATATCATGCGTAAAATATAATTTGTCTTGATTTTTACAATAATTTATTAATTTTGTAGCTAAACTTCAACAAATCGTTTTTATTCTAATGCTCTTTGGTACTAGCTATGGGTCTAGTTCGCGACATCATGGTCAACAATGTCATTACAATAGAACATGAC
The DNA here is from genome assembly GCA_049697075.1 of Nitrosotalea sp. Taxonomy (GTDB): domain Archaea; phylum Thermoproteota; class Nitrososphaeria; order Nitrososphaerales; family Nitrosopumilaceae; genus Nitrosotalea. The sequence goes on along the minus strand of JBAVVB010000219.1, from coordinate 933 downwards.
AAGACGGCAAAAGATGTTGCAGTACTAATGGCAGAAAAAAACATCAGTTCACTAGTAGTGGTAAAGGATGGAATCCCCATAGGATTGGTAACAGAAAGAGATCTTGCTCACAAGGTCTCAACTACAGACAAGAAAAGTTCTGATGTTCCAATCTCAGAGATAATGTCTCCAAACTTTAGATGGGTTGAGCCTATGACATCCATTGAGGACGCCGTACAGAAAATGACAAACAAGAACATACGAAGATTGCTTGTTTTAGCTGATGGCAAGTTGGTAGGCATCATAACAGAGACAGACTTGGCAAAATATCTTCGCAGCAAACTCCTCATAGATGGGGCCATGGAAGATGTGACTGCACTGAACAGAAAAGTCGTAAAAAATAGTTAGGCGTCAAAAGTCTGAACGGATACCTTGCTTACTAGAGGATTGTATATTCTAAATTCATTGCACAAATCCATGACAGTCTTTTCGGCCAGTTCTTTGTTCTTTGCCTCTATCTGAAACCTTAGCATCTTGGCAGAACGGATCTTCTTGACAGATGTCTTTTTGTCTTTCAAAATGAGATCATTTAGAATGGTGTTACCCTCTGGGTCGACTATTTCCGGTTTATTCTCGATTATGACGTTAACCAAAAAAGCAGGCATGAAATCCGTCGAAAGATAATTAATTTAAAGGTGCTGTCAAGTTAACGAAAGACAATTCCATCACTTGACTTGACAATACAAATAAGCCTAGATGAGAGAGTGTCATGGTGTCACTTTTTGATCCTACAGAATACAAGATTAATTCAAAAGCCAACTGGAATGTTGCCGCTCCAGATTACCACTACAACTGGGCCAACAAACATGAAGGCCCGTTCAAGTCTACTGCCAAAGTAGTCAGTTTGGCAGAAATAAATCCGTCAGACAAGGTGTTGGACCTTGCATGTGGAAC
>JBAVVB010000218.1:0-3139 GCA_049697075.1 Nitrosotalea sp. | reverse complement strand
GACATGTAGATGATGTACATGATGACGGTGCAATTGTATACGAATCTGATCTTGAACAGGTTAAGATCGATGAAATACCAACCCTTGACAAACCATTCAAAGAAAGATTAGAGAAACACCTTTCATTAAAGAATAAACCATTTACTGTACAGGGAGTACTAGAAGCAGCAAAAGAAAGGGGAGTAACTCTGTATCCTGTATCCTTTAAGACAATACTTTCTACTCTTGCAGAAGAGATGAATAATCCTACTATTCGAGGAATGTTTCGAATGCTAAATGTTCTATCAGTATCTGTATCCATTGGATTGTTGGGTCTGCCGCCTGACACTCTGTTACGATCTGTGGACAAGATCTTTTCAAGTAAGCCAAAGATTGCAGAGATGAATAAACATGCTGCAAACTATGCATATAATTATGCAACAGCCAAATATCAGAAATTCAAATATCAGCTATCTCCAATTCAAAGCAACTCTGATGTTATTCTAGTACAAGGTTTCCAATCTACAGGTCTTGGAAAGTTAGCAGCAGGATGTAGGTTTCAATCATACTATCCAATTACACCAGCATCAGATGAGAGTGTATTTTTGGAATCAAATGAAACATTTGATGTTGAAAATAATAGACCTGGTTCTACCATTATAGTACAGACAGAAGATGAGATTTCAGCAATAGGTATGCTAATTGGAGCTGCACTGACAGGCGCAAGGGCTGCAACTAGCACATCAGGTCCTGGATTTTCTCTCATGGCCGAAGCGCTTGGTTGGGCTGGAATAAACGAAGTACCAATTGTAGTTACACTATACCAAAGAAGTGGTCCCTCCACGGGACTTCCTACGAGACATGGACAAGACGATTTGCTCTTTGCAATATATGCAGGTCATGGTGATTTTCCTAGAATTGTTTATGCATCAGGTGACATTGAAGAGGGATTTTATGATGCCGCCGAATGTTTTAATTTTGCAGAAAAATTTCAAATGCCTGTAATTCACATGATGGATAAATTCATTGCAAGTACTGTAGCAACTGTAAAAAGATTTGATCCAACAAAGATCACGATTGAACGAGGCAAACTCTTGGAAAAAATTAACGATGATAATTACAAGCGTTTTACCCCATCTGAAGATGGAATCTCTCCACGATCTAAACTAGGACTTGAAAATGGTATCTTTTGGAATACAGGCGACGAAAGCGATGAACAAGGCCACATCTCAGAGGATCCAGTGAATAGAATGTACAAGATGGACAAGAGAGCAAAGAAGATTGAGGTTGCTTTGGAAACAATTCCAAAGGGAGATCAAGTGGTAAATCATGGAATCGCTGACTTTTGTCTTGTAAGCTGGGGATCTACCAAAGGGCCAATTCTTGATGCAATTGAAATGCTGAAAAAAGACAACTATAACGTTGGGTTTGTGCAAGTAAAGATGCTGCATCCGTTCCCACAGGATTATGTCAAATCTTTGCTAAAAGATGTAAAAACCATAATAGATGTAGAAGCAAATTATTCTGCTCAACTAGGAACACTACTAAATGAAAACTTGGACCGTAAAGTTGATTATTATATCCTCAAGTATACTGGAAGAGCAATGACATGTACGGAATTGTATGAGTCAATTAAAAAAATAATAGACGGAAAGGCTGAGAAAAGACAGGTGTTATCATATGGCGTCTAATTTATCAGATTACAAAACAGAGGTGCACAATGACTGGTGCCCCGGATGTGGTGATTTTGGAATTGTTAGTGCTATTCAGATGGCACTTGCAGAAATGGCAATACCGCGTCACAAGGCTGCGATCTTTTCGGGAGTAGGATGTTCTGGCAAGACGTCCCATTTCGTGAATACTTATGGCGTGCACACATTGCACGGAAGGGTAATGACTTTTGCACAGGGCGCCAAGCTTGCAAATCCAGAAATGACAATAGTTGCAGCAGGTGGTGATGGCGATGGACTGGGTATTGGTGCTGGGCATTTTGTGGCAGCAGGAAGAAGAAATGTGGACATGACCTATATCATATTCAATAACGGAGTTTACGGCTTAACAAAAGGGCAAGCTTCTCCAACTCTTAAGCTTGGCTTGAAAACAAAATCACTTCCAGAACCAAATGTAAACCAATCTGTAAATCCAATTGCGTTGGCAATAGCAAGCGGTTTTACATTTGTTGCACGAGGATATGCGTACGATGTCAGGCAACTAAAAGATCTAATTGTTGCAGCAATAAAACACAGGGGACTTTCTTTCCTTGATGTCTTACAACCATGCCCTACGTATAATGACATTAACACAAGAGACTGGTTTGCAGGAATGGATAATCTTGACGAAATAACAAAGAAACCACGTCCACGAATTTACAAGTTGGAGGATACTGGGTATGATCCAGTTGTGCACATAGATTCGCCAGAAGAAGAAAATGAAAAGTTAACGCAAGCTCTCATAAAATCAAATGAATGGGACTCAAAAATCCCAACTGGAATATTTTACAAAAATGAGATGATTGCTCCATATGATGAAAGAATAGCGGATAGAATTCCAAACTATCTTGAAAACCCTCCTGCATATCAAGAAATTTCGTCAAATGGCAAATCCATAACAGATATTTCAAAAATTCTCGATTCACTTCAAATCTAAGGCGAGTTTTTTCCTGTAAATAATAATCTGTACATTCTTGATACTACTGACCTAATTTGTTAAATCCCATTAACGACAATGATATAAGTTATTAGCATGATGAACAGAAGAGTAGTTCTACATTGAATTTAGAGGAAGTTAACAAGATATTCCGCAAATCAATTATCAAGGGATACTTCGAGCCTAGTCTTCTGAACCTGGATTTCAAAAAGTCAAGCATAAAACATCCAACCATGAGGGATGATGGTCTCATGCAAACAAATTTTCTTCATCTCTTCTTTGATATTGAAACAGGTTCTGATTATCCTGATGGTGATGAATGGTTTATGGCAGAATTTCTCTTTCCTTACAATATCAAACTTCCTGATAACCTGAAAAGTCCAGATTATTTTAGCACTATATCAGTTGGTGAAGGAAAGAATTTCTGGAGACACAGAGAACTTATCAGATACAAATACGGTAAATCAAAGAAACTTGAAGAGTCTCTGGATTTTATAGAAAAAAAATATCGTGA
>JBAVVB010000217.1:0-4791 GCA_049697075.1 Nitrosotalea sp. | reverse complement strand
CTGCAATATTCTTGACGAGATCTGGTCTAGAGATACAGATATTGTCTTTAGTTTTGATCTCACGTCTGTAAGGCTCATATCTACATTGGCAAGTCCGGTCTCTGAAGAATGATATCTGCCATCCAGGTTTCTTGTTATTCTTTCAATTTTCTTTAATTGCCCGCTCTTGTTTTGAATGAATTTCTTTAACAGTTCAAGAGATTGTACTAGCCCATCTACCGAAGTACTAAGAAGAATTATCTTTGTAAGATTTGATACCTTTGAATTCATATCTACAATTACCGCGCTTGCGTCTGCCTCAAAGAAATGGCCATCAAGTGTAACGGCCTTGTATCCTTTTTTTGATAATGCATAAGCTGCTTCTTTTGAAGAGGCGAGACCTATGCTTCCAAAGATAAAGTTTTTGAGCGACTCTAGTTTTTCATCACATTTTATAAAATCCGAAATGACTCCAAGTATTCCTTCTTCTTGTGGTATAGTCGCCTTGGAATTAGATACCGCGTCTAATGGTATGATCCTAATTTTTGGAAGTTTTCTCTGCTGGGCAAATTCGGCAATTCCAAGAAGAGTGGCAAAGTCATTTACAACAAGTGCCTTTAGCCAGTCAGAACCTACTGATAAGATTGCTCTCTCGTATTGCTTATCCCAAGAAAGCAATTCATAAACAAGACCTTGAATTCCCAGTCTCTTTGAATCTTCTTTGAGCTTTGCAATAGAGTAATCTTCATGCATTACTTCTTTTACAACTTTAATTTTTGCTTCATATTGAGCAGCAGCCTTGCTTGCCTTTTCAAAAATCAATGTAGTTTCTTCAACATCTTTTTCTATTTTGGTGCGTTTATCACGCAAGTCTGCTAGTCTGGATTTTAGCTCGTTGATGGCCAACTCATGACCTGCTCGTACTTGCCGGAGTTTTTGCTCAAGATCAAGTAGTTTTTCTTTTTCATCCGATAATGCTTTTGTCTTAAGCGAGTTTTGATCAACTTTGCTTTGAATGTCTAAATGTTCTTGTTCTAGTTTTGAGCTGGAAAGCTTTGCATCGTTTAATGTACTAGTAAGATTTCTCACCTTTTCATCAGTCTTGATTTTGTTACTTGTGACCTGGGACTGTTGTCTCATAGTTTGGTTAATTTCAGAATCAACTGATGCAAGTTCTGCGTTGATGTTCTTTCTTGATTCATTGACAGTGTTGATGGAATTTTTCAGCTCTGTAATTTGAGATTCTAAAACAGAACGGTTTTCATGTATGCCTGTTAGATCAGTTTGAATTTCTGGTAGTCTGGCGTCGATTGTTGCCATTCTTCTTGCATTGGTAACCAATTTACTATTTGCCGATTCTGACTGGTGCATTGCAGCAGAAAGTTCTGAATCAATTGAGGCCTTTGCGATGTTGTATGCGTTGACCTCTTCCATGAATTTTTGTTTCTCTTCTTCGAGTTTCTTTATCTCATCTCGTAACTGTCCACGTTGTTCATCGAGTTTTTTATATTCAGACTGGATGGCGTTAAGGCTTCTTTCTTTTGATACCTTTTGAGTGTCAATATCCCGGAGTTTGTTTGAGGCTTGAATGGCATAAAGTCTCTTCAGTTCTCGGTCTAGGAAATCATATCTGAGTTGGTTATTTCGTTCCTCTTCTAGCTCATCAATACGCTTCTTTATCTCGTCCATTCTGGCTAACGCAATCTCAAGTCTTCTGTCTGCCTCGTCTAGTTGTTTTAATGCCTCTGTTTTTTTCTCATCAAAATAGGCAAGTCCTATAATATCCTCAATTATCCTTCTTCTCTCTTCTGAGTTAAATTCTGAAATTCTAGTAATTGTACCCTGTTGTACAATATTCAATTTGTGAATACCGCAGTTTGCTACCTCTAGAAGATCTAAAATATGATTTCTTAGTACCTTTTTTTGGTTTAGATAATAGATGTTCTCACCTGACTCGTCCATCTCCCTTGTGATTGTCACGGTATTGGAATCAACAGGGATCTTTCGATCAGAATTATCAAAGTGACAGCTTACTCGCGCTATTTTTGCACCATGATGTGCATTATCCACATCATGTAATAGCGAACGTAGTTTGTCCACCCTCATAATCTTTGGTGCGTTCTCACCTAGAGCAAATGAGATTGCATCCAAAATGTTGCTTTTACCAGATCCATTAGCACCTGAGATGGCTATAAGCCCAGGTTCAAAGTTGACTAGCGTATTCTTGTATCCAAATGATTTGAATCCAAAGATCTCTAGCTTACGTATATGGACCAATGCAGTCGGTGGTGTGACATCTGAAATAACAGATTATTGACAAGTTTCATTGACTAGGCTAACAATAATTACAATGTGTGACTATTTGTCTCGTTTGCCTTCAACAAATTCTGTGAAGGCCTTCATTGCCTCAGTGTATGGCATCTGTATTGGAGGATGTTTGAAGCAGTAAGATGAGATGCTTGTCATTGGTCCTGAAAGCTTTCGGTCTAACGCTATCTTTAATCCACGTATGGCATCGATCATTATTCCTGCGCTGTTATACGCATCAATTACCTTGAGCTTTAGATCGAGTTTAATTGGGATCTTGCCAAAGTATTTGCCTTCGATGTTAATGTAGCAAATCTTCTCATTATCAATAAAATCAACATAGTCACTTGGGCCTATTCTCATTGGTATATCATAGTCTGCCATTGCTTTTACTGCGCTTGTCTTGCTTATTCTCTTGTCTTCAAGTCGCTCTTCATCAAGCATATTGTAAAAATCCATATCGCCGCCAATGTTCAACTGATATGTACCATCGATTAATACACCTCGATCTACGAAAAGTTTCACTAGTGTTTTGTGTACTACAGTAGCGCCAAGCTGACTCATTACATCGTCTCCAGCAAGCGGGATCTTTTTTTCTGCATACATTTGCTGCCATTTTGGTTCTGATGCTATAAACACTGGAATTGCGTTAAGAAATCCTATACCTGCCTCAAGTGCCTGACTTGCATAATTCCTTACAGCTTCTGTGCTTCCGACAGGAAGGTAGTTCACAAGCATTTCAGCCCCAGTATCCTGCAGTACTTTTTTGACGTTGACCTCAGGTTCTGGAGAAGGCGTAACTATTTGACTAAGGTGTCTTCCCAGGCCGTCCTTTGTGGGTCCTCGTTGGACTGTTATTCCCGTACGGGGAACTTCGGCAACAGTGATGGTGTTGTTTGGTCGTGCATATATTGCCTCAGAGATATCTTTTCCAACCTTGGTATCTGCAACATCAAATGCTGCTACCACTTCGATATCCCCTGGCTCGTATCCTCCCAAGTTGTAAGCAGTAAGTCCTATGACATCATGAGGATTATCTGTATAATATTTCGCACCTTGAATGAGTGCAGAAGCACAATTGCCTACACCGGCTATAGCAATCTTGATCTTCTTTCCCAACTTAATCGATAGCTACCAAATTATACCTACATATTAATTACTTGTGATTCGCAAGAGCAGAGGATTTTATATCCCAGACTTGATTCCAGACGTGTGATAAATTCTGGTAGACCAGTAGAAGATATTTCGATAAAAAAAGAGGACACCATCGGTGTTATTTTTGAGCAAATGTCAAAATCAGGCGGCTTTGAGTCAAGAAATCTAGCAGATGGATTGAACATCATGTCTTCAATGATAGAAGACAAGGACTGTTTGAAATTTTTCTCCTTTGTTGGAGCAATTGTATCCACTGGTCTTAGAGGTGTGATTACTGACATGGTAAAGAACAAGATGTGCGATGTGATCATAACCACCTGTGGCGCTCTTGACCACGACATTGCAAGACATTATTCAAATTATTTAGAAGGGTCTTTTACTCTTGATGACAGTGAATTAGCTGATAAAGAAATTCACAGACTTGGAAATGTTCTAGTGCCATTGAAAAGTTATGGTCCGCTGATTGAAGAAAAAGTTCAAGCATTTTTAGAAAAAGAATATGCGAGTGGAAAAAAAGAAATGTCAACACATGATGTCTGCAAAGCAATAGGTGCCAATCTTGGTGAAGACTCTTTCCTATACTGGGCAAACAAGAATGACATACCTGTCATAGTTCCAGGAATAATGGATGGTGCGGTAGGCAGTCAGATTTGGATGTTTACACAAAAACACAATGATTTCAGACTAAATGTTGCATCTGATGGAGATTTACTGTCAGGTCTAATCTTCAAGGCAAAAAAATCTGGCGCTTTAATGGTAGGCGGTGGAATATCAAAACACCACACATTATGGTGGAATCAATATCGAGGCGGATTGGATTATGCAGTGTATATTACAACCGCACAGGAATTCGATGGTAGTCTGAGTGGAGCACTTGTGAGGGAAGCAATCTCATGGGGCAAGGTAACCCAAGATGCAAAACAGACAACCATACATGCAGAGGCAACCACGATTCTACCATTTCTATATTCGGCATTGCTATCCAAGATCAAATAGTATAGATATTTTTTCGATAAATCTCTTTGAAGCCTAATTTCAAATAGAAATCAAGTAACCCATCTCGCTGATATGTTTCAAGCATAAGCAACTCTAGATTGCGCTTTTTTACTTCACTGAGCGCAAAATCAATCAGCAAAACTGCAAGACCCTTCTTTCGCATGCTAGGAATTGTTCCAAGACAATAAAGTCCCAACATTGAATTTTTTTCATATAATGCAACACAGGAGCTAATCGAATCATCAACGTAATACCCTATAGAAGAAAGTGATTTTTTTACTATATCGTCTACAGGGACAAGCCAATCATGACAATCATATGAATTACAGAATGTTTTTGACCATAGTATGGAAT
>JBAVVB010000216.1:0-3819 GCA_049697075.1 Nitrosotalea sp. | reverse complement strand
ACATCGCCACCAAATGCCATATGCTAAATAACTTGCATCGTCATTAATTATTTTTGGGTTTTGATCTTTTTTGTTCTAGTAATTCCCAAGGAAACACGATATATTCCATACCTTTAGTTTTTTTTGCATAAACCAACTGTTTTGGATATCTTGTTTTTCTTCGCGCAATCAGAGTCGCATATACAAAATTGTCAGGAAATTCTACCTGTGCGATGATTTTTTTAAAAGTTTTGCCTGAATCGTAGATGTCATCTACAAACAATGCATTGGCAGGTATCTTGTTTTTGTCAACACGTATGCTCTTAACGTCCAATTGGTCAGCTAACAATCTAGATGGAATCAATCCGCCTCTTGACACAGTGATGATCGCATCAAACCTAAAACCTGTATTTTTTATTTTCTTTGCAAGGATCTTTACATCTGTTTCTATATCTGACCATGTAAGGATAGAACTGCCATTCCATTGCGATCTAGTTTTTGCCAACTAGATTACATTTTTGTTTATTGATAATAACAGCTTCTATACATATTAGAACTTAGACCAAGCTAAATAATGTAGCCTAAGCTAAACATTATATGTGGCTGAAAATTCCTTAAATTAGAAACCATGGCAGAACTTCCAGCAAAAACCAGCCGGTTGTCCAAGATTAAGGCAGCTTATCGTAACAGTGTGCTTGCACAACTATTTTCTTACATGGGTCCTGCAGTAATTGTCAGTATTGCTTACATGGACCCTGGAAACTATGGAACGGATATTCAGGGAGGTGCATCATACAGCTATAATCTGCTATGGGTGGTATGGCTTGCAAGTGCAATGGCCATGATTCTCCAGTATCTATCTGGGAAACTTGGAATAGCTACTGGTCAATCACTACCAGAGATACTGCGTGAAAAATTTAAGAAAAAAATGTTCATCATTCCATACTGGCTTGCTGCCGAGGGAGCAGCCGCAGCGACAGATTTGGCAGAGTATCTTGGAACTGTTATTGCTTTGAATTTGCTATTTGGCGTACCTATGATTTATGCTTCAATATTTGGAGCATTTGATGTTATCCTGATACTGACCCTTACAACACGCAAATTCAGAATTATTGAGCAGATGTTCATGTTGTTTGTATCGGTTATTGGGATTGGTTTTTTCTATGAGCTCTTTCTAGCAAAACCCGATCTGCCATCAATTGCATACCATTCGGTTATGCCCATGTTTGATAATAGCGGTGCACTCATGATCGCAGTTGGAATTATTGGAGCTACCGTTATGCCGCATGCACTATTTGTTCATACGTCACTCACAGCGACAAAAATGCATGATAAATCACTCGATGAGAGAAGAAAGGCTCGCAAGCTCCACTTGTATGAATGTATCATACTTCTTACCATTGCAGGTGTGATAAACGCAGCAATAATGATAGTAGCCGCATCCGCATTTCACGTTAACAACCCTGGTGTTGCTTCCATAAACGACGCCTACAAGATACTGGTTCCTCTATTTGGTATTGGAGCTGGAGTGATCTTTCTTGTAACTCTACTGGCTTCCGGAATCTCCTCTTCAGTAGTTGGAACAATGGCTGGTCAGTCCATATATGAAGGTCTATTAGGAAAGAAGACAAACGTTTGGATCCGACGCTTCATAACTCGATTTGTTAATGTAGTGCCATGTACTATTGCAGTACTTCTAGGTATTGACCCACTAAACATATTGGTCTACAGCCAAATCATACTTAGTTTACTGATCCCGCTACCAATGATCCCATTGGTGCTTCTTTCAAGAAACAAGAAACTAATGGGAGAGTTTGTTAACCGAAAGATCACAAATATAGTGGCGTACGCGGTTGTAGGACTAATACTTGGATTCAACTCCTATCTCATAATCACTACATTTGTTCCAAGCCTGACGCCATCATAGTTGTTAGGCAAATATGGGTGCCATGATGGCAATTTGTAGTCCAAATCCCGAAAAAAACCTGTTTTTCAAGTAACTATCTTGAATATGATATTTCTCTGCCTCAGATTTGCTATGAGACGCTCTGCATGTCTTGGATTCTCAGTTTCTAGGCTTAGAGTTACGCCGGCAGTGCCTGCTGGAATGTTTGAGCTTAATCTATCATGAACTACTTCAACTATGTTCACACTTAGGGAAGATATTACATCTATCACTTCCTTTAGGGCACCTGGCTTGTCAGTGAGCACGATGAAAATCTTGACCATCCTCCTCATCTCGGTTAGACCTTTGGCAACTATTTGACCAAGCAAGTACATGTCGACATTACCTCCAGAAAGTATTGGTACTACATTCTTTCCTTTGGTAGGCTTTTTGTCAAGAAGATATGCAAGGCTTACTGCTCCTGCCGGCTCTACTACCATTTTAGCCCTCTCCATTAAAAGAAACATGGCCTTGACAATCTGTGAATCATCTACTAGAACAATGTCATCAATCATCTCATTGATTATCTTAAATGTCGACTCGCCAGGTTTTTTTACAGAGATGCCGTCCGCAATTGTTCTCTGTCCTTTCACTGCTTCAAGCTTGCCCGAGTCAAAGGATTTCTTCATAGCTGGAAATGCAGAGGACTGGACTCCAATGACTTTGACATGGGGTTTTTTTGATTTGACTGCTTTCAAAATTCCAGCTGCTAGACCGCCACCTCCTATTGGAACGTAGATCTCGTCAACGTTTGGAAGGTCATGCATTATTTCAAGACCTATTACTCCCTGTGCCGCGATAACAGTTTCATCATCAAACGCATGTATTATTGTGGCGCCAGTTTTTTTCGATAGTTCTTGTGCCTTGGACCATGATTCGTCATAAATGGTGCCATGTAGTACGACGTTTGCGCCATATGATCGAGTTGCCGACACCTTTGCAGGGGAAGCAGTAACAGGCATTACAATCGTGCATGGGATTTTTTCTAATGCTGATGCAAATGCAACTCCTTGAGCGTGATTTCCAGCTGATGCCGCAATGACTCCTTTTCTTTTTTCTTCTGCTGTCAAAGTAGCAATCTTTGCATATGCCCCTCTAACTTTGAACGAGCCAGTTTTTTGCAAGCATTCTGATTTCAGGTAAACTTGGGAACCTGTCATATGGCTAAAAGTACGTGACAGTTCTAGCGGTGTACTACGGATTACCCTTCCTTGGATTTTTTGCGATTTTACAATATCTTCATAAGTTAAATTCAATATCCTCTTCACGCCAGTTACGGTATATTTGGTTTTTTAAATAATGAAAGACCAAAAAATGTTGAGCATTTTTGATTTTTAGACACGATTCATGCAAAAATTGTATCACTATTTTCTTTTTTTCTAATATTTTCAGGGATCTGGAAAAGGCTAAATATCATTTGGATCAGATCTCAGATCTAAGAAGTCAAGGGGTCGCTTGACGCCAACTCCCCAAATCTGTGGCGTCTTGTATCAGTTCCATGGGCCCCTTGACTAAAAGTATCAATAAATAAAAAAGACTGGAATATAAACAATTTTTAAATTTTTAATGCATTTTTGATCTCATCCATTCGCTTCAACAAATTGTCTTTTACCGTGGCTGTAATTCTTACTGGATCTAGATTTCCCCCTCTTGAATTATTTTTCAAATGCTCCAAATTGAAGATACACAGGCAGCCTTCTTCTGCAGCAATCATTTTCATCTCATCAATCATGACAGGAGTCGTATGATACACTTCAATTAACATATTGTCTAATTCCTTGAAAAGAAAACTCTGTCTTTCAATTAGCTTATTGATTTTTTCTTGGTTTGATTGTAGATGTTCTGCCAGCTCTTGTGTCAAGTCATCATGCTCAAACAGTACTTCGAAGAGTTTT